>NZ_JBHWKU010000022.1:45774-138954 GCF_042730645.1 Streptomyces sp. NPDC059906 | reverse complement strand
CCCCTCAGCTCGGCTGAGGGGACCGGGGCTCCGTCGTACGCGTCGGCCCGGTGGGCCTCAGCGCAGCTCCTTGGGCGGTGTCCGGTCGCCGTCCACCTTCTCGGTGCGGACCAGCTCGCCCCACACCACGTAGCGGTAGCGGCTCGTGTAGACCGGGGTGCAGGTCGTCAGGGTGATGTAGCGGCCGGCCTTCTTCTTGCCGGACCCGCCCGGGATCGCGTCGAGGACGTCGACGTTGAACTTCGAGGTCTCGGGGAGGACGGCGTACGTCTTGTACACGTACCAGGTGTCCTTCGTCTCGAAGACGATCGGGTCGCCCTTCTCGATCTTGTCGATGTTGTGGAACTTGGCGCCGTGCCCGTCGCGGTGGGCGGCGAGCGAGAAGTTGCCCTTCTTGTCCGAGGTGGGCAGCGTCGCCGTCACCGGGTCGGTGTAGTAGCCGGCCACGCCGTCGTTGAGGATCTTCATCGACGTGCCCTTCTCCACCAGGATGTCGCCCTCGCTCATCGCCGGGACGTGCAGGAAGCCGATGCCCGCCTTGGTGTCCAGCGCCCCCGGGCCGTCCTGGCCGTTCCCGCCCACCCGGTCCTGGGCCCAGTTGTCACGGACCTTCTCGGCCTGCTTGTCCGCCGCGCGGTCGGCGACCACGTTCGTCCACCACAGCGAGTAGACGACGAACAGGCCCATCACCAGGCCCGCGGTGATGAGCAGTTCGCCGAGGGCGCTGACCGCCTGCGCGACGATCCGTCCGGGTCGGCGCCGCCCGCGACCTCCCGTCTGGGCCTGCTCCTGGTGCTCCGTGTCGGTGGTCGCTGCCACTGGTCATCCGCCCTTAACTGACGAGCGCATCCGGCTTGCCCTTGCTGCGCGGCCGTTCCTCGACCATCTTGCCCCACACGATCATGCGGTACTTGCTGGTGAACTCCGGCGTGCAGGTGGTGAGGGTGATGTAGCGGCCGGGTCCCTTGAAGCCGGACTGCTTGGGGACCGGGTCCAGCACGCTCACGTTGCTCGGCGAGGTCACCGGCAGGATCGACGCCATCTTGTAGACGAAGTACTTGTCCTGCGTCTCCACCACGATCGGGTCGCCCGGCTCCAGCTTGTTGATGTACCGGAACGGCTCGCCGTGCGTGTTGCGGTGCCCCGCGAGCCCGAAGTTGCCGGTCTTGGCGTCCGGCATCGCCGTCTTCAGCCCGTCCTCCGCGTAGTGCCCGACCATGCCCCGGTCCAGCACCTTCTTGCTGCTGATGCCCTCCGCGACCGGCACCACCACGTCCAGCTTGGGGATGTGCAGCAGCGCGAACCCCTGTCCGGGCTCGAAGGCCCCCGGGTTGCGCTTGCCGCTCGCCCAGTCGTCCTGGAGGTCGCTCGCGGCCTGGTTCGCCTGGGCGTGCGCCCGCACGTTCGTCCACCACAGCTGGTAGGTGACGAACAGCAGCATCAGCACGCCGGTCGTGATGAAGATCTCACCGATGGCCCGGCTGGCGACCACCGCGGCGCCGGGCTTGCGCGCCCGGGCCTGCCGACGGGCCTCCACGCGCGACAGGGGCGCCTTCGGGGCCTGCTCGGCCTCTTCCTCCGGGACCTGGTCCCTGGGCGCCCCACGGCGCCCGTGACGCCGTTTCGCGGCCTTCCTGCGGGCCGCGCGACCGCCGCCCACCGGACCGTCCCCGGCAGAAGCGGCGGCGGAGCCACTCTCGGCGGCCGTCCGGCGCGATGCGGGCTCCGGGACCCGCAGCGCCACCGTCTCGTCGTCGAGAAGCGGCGGCCGGTACTGCTCCCCGAACGCACCGGAATCCCCGTACGGCTGTCCGTACGAGGATCCCTGGTCACCGGCCGTGCCGGAGTCGCGCTCGGGGCGCAGCGCGGTCACGCCGTGGCCCTGCCCACCACCGGGGCGAGCCCCGCCGACCTCGCCACCGCGTCCCGGTCGCCGCACTCCACCAGCCAGTTGGCCAGCATCCGGTGCCCGTGCTCGGTCAGCACCGACTCCGGGTGGAACTGCACGCCCTCCACCAGCAGTTCCCGGTGGCGCAGGCCCATCACGATCCCGTCCGGCGTACGGGCCGTCACCTCCAGCTCGGCCGGCACCGTGGCCGGCTCCGCCGCCAGCGAGTGGTACCGCGTCGCGGTGAAGGGGGAGGGCAGGCCCGCGAAGACGCCCTGCCCCGTGTGCTCGACCGGCGAGGTCTTGCCGTGCAGCAGCTCCGGCGCCCGGTCCACCACACCGCCGTACGCCACCTGCATCGACTGCATGCCCAGGCACACGCCGAAGACCGGCACGCCGGTCGCCGCGCAGTGCCGCACCATCTCGACGCAGACCCCGGCCTGCTCCGGCGTGCCCGGGCCCGGCGACAGCAGCACGCCGTCGAAGCCGTCCTGGGCGTGCGCCGTCGAGACCTCGTCGTTGCGCAGCACCTCGCACTCGGCGCCGAGTTGGTAGAGGTACTGGACGAGGTTGAAGACGAAGCTGTCGTAGTTGTCGACGACGAGGATGCGCGCGCTCACTGGTTGTCCACCGTCACATCGTTGAAGGGCAGCAGCGGTTCGGCCCACGGGAAGACGTACTGGAACAGGACGTAGACCACGGTCATCGCCAGCATGAGCGAGAGCAGCGCCTTCACCCAAGCGTTCCCCGGCAGATGCCGCCAGATCCAGCCGTACATGCCGTCCCTTCCGTCGCACCACGGCGCCAGACTCACGCCGTACCGCACCAGACTAGCGGCGCGCGGCCCTCGGGAACGGCCCTAATCCACAGGCTGGGCATAGTGCAGGTCCGCCGTGCCGGAGTAGCCCGGCAGGGTCGCCCGGCCGTCGTCCTCGACCTTCCAGCCGAGCCCGTACACGTTGACGTAGACCATGTAGTTCTGGATCGCCGGCGACTTCGCCAGCGCCTTCTTCAGCCGCTCCGGTTCGCCGACCGCCTGGATCTTGTACGGCGGTGAGTAGACGCGGCCCTGGAGGATCAGGGTGTTGCCCACGCAGCGCACCGCGCTGGTGGAGATCAGCCGCTGGTCCATGACCTTGATGCCCTCGGCGCCGCCCTGCCACAGCGCGTTCACCACGGCCTGGAGGTCCTGCTGGTGGATGACCAGGTAGTCGGGCTGCGGCTCCGGGTAGCCGGGGAGCTTCGCGGTGGCGTCCGGCGGGGCGTCGTCGAGCGTGACGGTGATCGCCTCACCCTTCAGCTTCTGCGTACCCGCCTTCTCCTCCAGCGCCGCGAGCTTGTCGTCCTCCGACTTCGTACGGCCGTCGTCGCGTTCCGCGAGCGATTCGACGTCCTCGCGCAGGGCTCCGTTGGACTCCTCCAGATCGCCGTTCTCCCGGCTGCGTTCATGGATGAGATCGGACAACTTGAGCAAAGAGGAGTCCGTACGGATATTGGTGCCCTTCGCGGTATTGAAGCTGGTGAAGAAGATAAGTCCCGCGAGGGCGAAGACGGCCGCCGTGAGTACCCGCACGGGCCGGAAACGGCGCCGGCGGACAGGGCTGGATCCCGTCCCGGGGGAGTCGGCAGAATTGCTCAACGTACCCTTATCTCCTTCGGCGCCACGGAAGGACTACGCTAACGGACGCCCGGGGGAGCGCTCAGAGTCCCCTCGTCCCATCCACGCCGCACCCGAGACCGAGCCCCGTTCCCTGCGCGGCCACGCAGCGCATCGACAGGAGAGACCCTCGTGCCGAAGTCACGTATCCGCAAGAAGGCCGATTACACGCCGCCGCCCTCGAAGCAGGCGACCAGCATCAAGCTGACCAGCCGCGGCTGGGTGGCGCCGGTCATGCTGGCCATGTTCGTCATCGGCCTGGCCTGGATCGTCGTCTTCTACGTCACCGACGGTTCCCTGCCCATCGACTCCCTGGGCAACTGGAACATCGTGGTGGGCTTCGGTTTCATCGCCGCGGGGTTCGGCGTCTCCACGCAGTGGAAGTAGCCCCGGCGACGGCTGCCCGACAGCTCTGCCCAGGGGTATGCGCGGAGTTATCCACAGACATTGTCCACACGCTGGGGAAAAAGAAAGACGATCTGTGGATAACCCACTCGGCGTTGACGCCGGTGTGACGGAAGTACCGGCTGGGCCCAGCATCCGAAAACATGTTCGCCCCCTGTCTGACCTGCGATAACACTGGTCAGCGACAGGGGGCACAGGTGTTCCCGCACGCTGTGCACAAGATCCGCCACCTACTGTGGACAACGAGCGCTCAGGTGAGCTGCGCCGACCTCAGCAGGGTCAGTCCGACGACGACCAGGAGAACCAGCGCACAGGTGCCGTACTGGACGAGCGTGCGCCGCTCACGGGGCGCGTGGAGCATGGCGTAGCCGATCACGGCACCCGCGACGAGGCCGCCGACGTGGGCCTGCCAGGAGATGTTGCTCCGGGTGAAGGTGAAGATCAGGCTGATCACCAGCAGGATGACGACCGGCCGCATGTCGGCGTTGAGCCGGCGCACGAGGGCGGCGGTGGCGCCGAAGAGGCCGAAGATCGCGCCGGAGGCGCCGAGGGTGGCCGTGGTGGGCGAGGCCAGCAGGTAGGCGAGCACGCTGCCGGCCAGGCCGGAGACGACATAGAGCGCGAGGTAGCGGGCTCTGCCGAGGGCCGCTTCCAAGGGACCGCCGAGGAACCAGAGGCTGATCATGTTGAAGCCGATGTGCCAGATCTCCTCGTGGGTGAACATCGTGGTCACCAGCCGGTACCACTCGCCCTCCGCGACGCCCTCGGTCGGGACGAAGGGGGCGGGGGGCCAGCGTCCGATGAGCACCATGTCGCTGAGGAAGGACGACGGGAGCGCCTGGACGGCGATGAACACCGCCACGTTGATCCCGATCAGGATCTTGGTGACGAGGTGGGGGTCGGCCGCGACGGCGCCGCCCGCGAGGGTGCGGGGCCGGGAGGCGCTCGGGGCCGGGCCGGTGGCGCCCGGTGTGCGGCCGGCGGCGCAGTCGGGGCAGTGGAAGCCGACCGAGGCGTTGACCATGCAGTCCGGGCAGATGGGGCGCTCGCAGCGGGTGCAGCGGATGCCGGTCTCGCGGTCCGGATGGCGATAGCAACCGGGCAGGCTCTGGGCATCCGGCCGGCCGGCCGCCGCGTGGTCCATGGCATCCCCTCGGTCGTCCCTGCGGGCGGTGTGTGCAGATGCACCGCCCCGCCCTTCTCTACGGATGAGCGGGGCGTTTGGTTCCTGCCCGGTGTGGCGGGGCGTCAGACGTTCCGTGTCTCGACGACGACCGACTCGATGACGATGTCGGTGAGGGGCCGCTCGGTGCGGGGGTTGGTCCGGGCGGCGGCGATGGTGTCGACGACCTTCTGACTGGCCGCGTCGGTCACTTCGCCGAAGATCGTGTGCTTGCGGTTCAGCCAGGTCGTCGGGGAGACGGTGATGAAGAACTGCGAGCCGTTGGTCCCGGGGCCGGCGTTGGCCATGGCCATCAGGTACGGCCTGTCGAAGGCGAGGTCGGGGTGGAACTCGTCGGGGAACTGGTAGCCGGGGTCGCCGGTGCCGTTGCCCAGCGGATCGCCGCCCTGGATCATGAAACCGCTCAGGACCCGGTGGAAGACGGTGCCGTCGTAGAGCCGGGCCATGGATTTCTCGCCGGTGGCGGGGTGGGTCCACTCCCGCTCGCCGCGGGCCAGCTCGACGAAGTTCTTGACGGTCCTGGGTGCGTGGTTCGGCAGCAGCCGGACCTCGATGTCACCTTGGTCGGTCTTCAGGGTGGCGTAGAGCTGCGCGGCCACGAGGTGCCTTCCGTCGTCCTGTTGTGCGCACCGATCCTCGCACGGCCGAGGGCGCGTTCGGTGCTCTTACCGCTGGGTCGCGAGCGTGGGGCGCCGATCCGTGGCATGGTCGTGGACAGGCTCGTGTTGCCCGGTATTCATCGGTTATCGACGTTGATCAGCTCTTGTTCGCAACTTCATCACCACTTGCCCCAGAGGACGCGGCGGCATCGTCCGTGACCCGGATGCCCGCCCTCGCATGCCTGGCGGCGCGTCCCCAGGCATGATCCGTAAAAGGGTGGAAAGTCGAATTACCGTACGCCACCGAGGAGGAGGAACCCGTGACCCGCATCGACAGCGTGCGCGCCGCGACCGGTTCGGCGAAGGACAGCGTGCTGCACGCCGCGGAAGTGGTGGCGCCCTACGCCGACACGGCCAAGGACAGGGCCGCTCACTATGCACAGGAGGCGCGCGTACGGCTGGCGCCCAAGGTGTCGCAGGCCACGTGCCAGGCGCGCCTGCAGTACGGCACCCACGTGGCGCCGCGGCTGGAACAGGCCCGTACGCATGTGCCGCCGAAGATGGACGCGGCCGCGCAGGAGGCCGCTGTCCGTACGCGTCTGGCCGCTCGGCAGGCGGCCGACTACTCACGTCCGAGGATCGAGCAGGCGGTGGCCGCGGCGGGCCCCGTGCGCGACGAGGCCACGGCGCGCGGTACCGCCGCGCTGGCCGCGCTGCGCGGTCAGGTCACGGCCAAGGAGATCCAGAGGCTGACGCGCAAGCACCAGCGCCGGGCCAGGGCCGGCCGGGTCGCCAAGGTCCTCGCGGTGGTTGGGGTCGTCGCGGGCGGCGCCTTCGCCGCGTGGAAGTGGTGGGACAAGCAGGCCAACCCGGACTGGCTGGTGGAGCCGCCGGAGGCGACGGAGGTTCCCGAGTCGGGCCGGCTGACGTCGGTGGACGGCACCGGTGAGGCGATCCTCGATCCCGAGGTGCGGGCCAAGCAGGCCCAGGAGGAGGCGGAGGGCGACGAGCCCCGCTGATCTCCGCTCGCCGTACTGGCGCCGGCCGCCTTCTGTCGTTTCCTGTCGTTTCGTTACCGCCGCGGGGCGGGAGACCGTGAGTCTCCCGCCCCGCGGCGATGTTTCACGTGAAACGGCGCTCAGCGGCCGTAGCGGCGTTCCCGCAGGGAGTAGGAGCGCAGGGCGCGCAGGAAGTCGATCTCCCGGAAGTCCGGCCAGTACGTCTCGCAGAAGTGGACCTCGGCGTAGGCGGACTGCCAGAGCAGGAATCCGGAGAGCCGCTGCTCGCCGGAGGTGCGGATGATGAGGTCGGACTCGGACCGTGTCTTGGAGTACAGGTGCTTGGAGATGTGCTCCATGGTGAAGGTCTCGATGAACTCGTCGATGTCACCGCCCTGGGAGCTGTGCTCGGTCAGGGCGGAGCGCACGGCGTCGACGATCTCGCGTCTGCCGCCGTAGCCAACGGCGACGTCGACCTTGGTGCCGCCCTTGCGGCCCTGGGTGGCGGCGGTGGCGGTCTTGAGGCGGCTCGCGGACTCCGCGGGCAGCAGGTCCAGGGCGCCGACGGCCTCGACGGGCCAGGGGTTGCCCGGCGCGGCCAGCTGCTCGACGACCTCGGCGATGATGTCGATGAGGGGGTTCAGCTGCTCCTCGGGCCGGGCGAGGTTGTCGTCGGAGAGCATGAAGAGGGTGACGTGCTCGATCTGCGCGGAGTCGCACCAGCGCAGGAAGTCCAGCACCTTGGCGCCGCCGGCCCGGTAGCCCTCGCGGGGGTCGTCGATGCCCGACATCTTGGCCCAGCGGCGGTTGCCGTCGAGCATGATGCCGATGTGCTGGGGGCGTGGGCGTCCTTCCAACTCCTTGACCAGGCGCTTCATATACAGCGCGTCGAGAGCGGCCCGTACCTTCGCCCGCATGCTCTACCCCTTCCACCTCGTCGGTAGCGACCGGACGGCTCCGACGGCGATGAGCCACGTGGCACCGCCCCGCAGGGGTCTGCGCTGATGCCCTGTGGGGTGACGATATCAAGAGCAGACAGCGTCGCCGGGGCGCCGAGAGGGGCCCGTCCGGGGGCCGGTCCGCGTGACGGCGCGGGCGCCGGGGCGCTGTTCCACGTGCTCAACTGGCCCTTTCCCTCCGGTCGTTGTTGATCATCCGGGCGGTGCGTGCGGTGCCGGGCACGGTGTGGGGTCGGCGACGGTGAGGAACGTCTCCGTCCGCCCCACGCCCGCGCGGGCGGGCCCCTGCGGCCGGCCGGAAGCGAACAGAGCGCCTCCGATCTACGTTTCCGCAGGTCGGAGGCGCTCTTTACGGTGGAGCCTAGGGGAGTCGAACCCCTGACATCTGCCATGCAAAGACAGCGCTCTACCAACTGAGCTAAGGCCCCTCGGGTGGCGTCGCCGGTCCTGGTGTCACGGACCGCCGGTCGCCGCGGACAAGAGTACCGGGTCGCCCCCCGTATCTCACAAATGATTGGGGCTCCCGGGGAACGACCACGCTCCGTAAGATGCTCGGCGTGGTTCGCTGGAGCGAACTGCGGTTTTTGGGGAAGCGATGGGGAGACGCAATGGACGCCGCACAGCAGGAAGCCACCGCAAGAGCGCGGGAACTGCAGCGGAACTGGTACGGGGAGCCGCTGGGGGCGCTCTTCCGCAGGCTTATCGACGATCTCGGTCTCAACCAGGCTCGTCTCGCGGGAGTGCTGGGGCTGTCCGCGCCGATGCTGTCGCAGCTGATGAGCGGCCAGCGGGCGAAGATCGGCAATCCCGCGGTGGTCCAGCGGGTGCAGCTGCTGCAGGACCTGGCGGGGCAGGTCGCCGACGGCAGTGTGAGCGCGGCCGAGGCCACGGAGCGCATGGACGAGATCAGGAAGTCCCAGGGGGGCTCGGTGCTCAGCAACACCACGACGACCACCAGTAGTTCGGGTGCGCCCACGGTCAAGCGGGTGGTCCGGGAGATCCAGTCGCTGCTGCGCTCGGTGGCGGCCGCCGGAGACATCATCGACGCGGCGGACTCCCTGTCCTCCTCGCATCCGGAGCTGGCGGAGTTCCTGCGGGTGTACGGCGCGGGCCGCACCTCGGACGCGGTCGCGCACTACCAGTCCCACCAGAACTGATCCCGTGGGGCCCGGTCGCCGAGGGGGTCGGCGGCCGGGCCCGCGGGAGTGGCGCGACAGGTCCCAGGGGAGGAGCGGCGCACAGCCATGGGTGAGGTCTTCGCGGGCCGGTACGAGCTGGTCGACCCGATCGGCCGGGGCGGGGTGGGTGCCGTCTGGCGTGCCTGGGACCACCGGCGCAGGCGTTATGTGGCCGCGAAGGTGCTCCAGCAGCGGGACGCGCACTCGCTGCTGCGGTTCGTCCGTGAGCAGGCGCTGCGGATCGATCACCCCCATGTGCTGGCCCCCGCGAGCTGGGCCGCCGACGACGACCAGGTCCTGTTCACCATGGACCTGGTCACGGGAGGCTCGTTGGTCCACCTGGTCGGGGACTACGGGCCGCTGCCGCCCGAATTCGTGTGCACGCTGCTCGACCAGCTCCTGTCGGGCCTGGCGGCGGTGCACGGGGAGGGGGTGGTGCACCGTGACATCAAGCCCGCCAACCTGCTCCTGGAGGCGACGGGGACGGGCCGTCCGCGCCTCAGGCTGTCCGACTTCGGCATCGCGATGCGGCTGGGTGAGCCCCGGCTGACGGAGACCAACCTCGTGGTGGGGACGCCGGGTTACCTCGCGCCGGAGCAGATGATGGGTGCGGAACCGGACTTCCCGTCGGACCTGTTCGCGGTGGGTCTGGTCGCGCTGTATCTGCTGGAAGGGGCCAAGCCGGACGCCAAGGTGCTCGTCCAGCACTTCGCCGAGCACGGTACGCCGCCCGCGCCGCGCGGGATTCCCGAGCCGCTGTGGCAGGTCGTGGCGACGCTGCTGCAACCGGACCCGTCGGCGAGGTTCCGTACCTCGACGGGGGCGCGCAAGGCGCTGGCCGCGGCGGTGGAGCTGCTGCCGGAGCCCGGGCCCGACGACGAGCTGATCGAGATCTTCGACCAAGTGGGCCCGCTGCCCACGGGGTTCGGGCCCGAGGGCCCGCTCAAGAGGGCCTCCGGCGTGGACGACGTACCGACGGACCCGCGACGCCCTGCGGGCGCGTCTTCGGACGTGGCTTCGGACGTGGCTTCGGACATGCCTTCGGACGTGGCTTCGGACGTGCCTTCGGGTGCGGACCCGTCCCCGCCCGCCACTCCGCCGACGCCCCCCTGGCAGGGCACGCCCCCGGCCGGCCCGCCGTCCGGCCAGGACTGGCCGTCGCCCGGTGTCCCGGGTCCGCCCCCGACGGGCCCGGACCCGACGCCCGCGTCCACACCGCCCGGCACTCCCGCGACGACGTCCGGCACCTCCTCCGTCCCCGGACGGCCGCCCGCGTCCCCGCACCTGCCCCCGCCGGGTGTACCGCCTGCCCTCGGCGGTACCCCGTCCGGGCCCACCACACCGCCCTCGCCCTCCTCCGAGGAGGTGCCCCTGGCCGAGCGGTCGGGTGCCATGTCGGAGACGGGCAGTTTCCATCTGCCACCCCCGCAGCCGACCGTCACGCCGACGTCGGACGCGGCGGCCTCGGACACGGCGGCCGGAGCGGCGCAACCGCCCGCACCGCACCCGGCGTTCACGGGTGGACCGCGGCACCTGCCGCCGGACCGGGCCCCCGGCCGCAGCCAGTACCCGGCACCGCACGGGCCGCCGCTCCCCGCCCAGTCCCTCGCGCCGTCCCCGGCGCGGCGGGCCGACGTCCCCACCGCCGCGTACACCGCCCGGAACCCGCGGTCCGCCCCTCCCGCCCAGCACCGTGGGGCACGGCGCCGCCACCGTCCCGGTCCCCCGGCGCGGGTGGCCCTGCCGCTGCTGCTGCTCGCGCTGGCCTGCTACGCCGTGGGCTTCTGGGCGCTGACCCGGATCTGAGTCCGGGGCGCCGGGCGGCCGGGGGATGCCCCGGTCCTACGGCTGGGGCATCCCCGGTCCTACGGCCGGGGCCTGCGCCGGGCCGTCGCCGTCCACACGGCCAGGCCGAGCAGCAGCAGGCTGCCGGTGCCGATTCCGCCGACGGCGACCGCCTTCATCGCGAGGTCGTCGTCCGCGGCCCCGACGGCCGGGGCGGCCACCCGGTCCTGCGCGGAGACCTCGAAGAGGCCCTTCGGCCGGGACTCCCCCGCGTACCCGGGACCAGTCCCCGGCGATCCCCCGAGCCGCAGGCGCAGCGTCAGCGCGAAGGGGCCCTGGCCGAAGTCGTCGGCCACCTGTGCCGCGAGGTGGACCACGACGTAATAGTCACCGGCGAACCGCAGCGCGCCGACCTGCCCGGCGGTGGCGTACCGGTTGGGGTACGCCACGGGCGGCAGGGGAGCGAGGCCGACCGTGGTGGTCCGCCCGGTGTAGCCCCTGGCCGCGTCGTCCACCTCGCCGCGCACGGGGTTGTGCAGGGCCAGCCGCAGGGCACCGGTGGCATAGCCGGAGGCGTCCGCGGAGCCGGCGAGTTCGGCGGTGGCGTACACCTGGCGGCCCCAGTCGACCGGCACCTTGTAGTAAAGGGTCTCCCCGGGCCGGATGTCGTCGCGCCAGACCCCCTGCCCGACGAGGGTGGCGTGGGCGAATCCGTGGCCGCCCGGCCGGCGTTCCGGCTCGCCGGGGAGGGGTTCGGGCGAGGCGGAGTCCCAGGCCTCGGGGGCCTTCGTCGCGCCGGTCTCGCGCGGGCGGGGCTCGGTGGCGACGGTGAGTTCCAGGTCCCAGTCGTCCGGCGGGGAGTCCTGGGGCCGGGTCCGCTCGACGCCCACGTAGTAGGCCCCGGAGTCCTGGCACCGATGGGCGGCGGGGTCGATCTCGCGCATGCCCCGGGCGGTGACCGGGCGGGGGCTGCGGGCGGCACCGAAGGTCGCGCTCTGCACGGAGCACGAGCCGCCGTCGGCGTCCCGCACGGAGACCCGGATGCCGTCGACCGCGGTGACCTCACCGTCGGCGCCGGGAACGGCGGTGACGGAGACGTAGGCGTCCGAGGCGGCGTCGAGTTCGAGGCGGTAGTAGAGGGTGCCGTTCCTCGGCAGGGAGCTGCGGTACGTGGCGCCCGCCGCCAGCGGTTCGGCGCCCGCCGTGGCACTCGCGCCCGCGATCCGTACGGCGTCGTCGGCGAAGTCGTACCCGCCGGCCGCACCGGCCGCACCGGCCACGCGTCCGACCGCGAAGGACGTGGCGCCGGGCAGGGCGGCGGTCGTGGCCAGTACGGCGGCCAGTACGGCGGCCAGTACGGCGACCACCACAGGCACGCGTCCCGCCGCGGCGCTCCGTCGAGCCGTACACCACCGTCCCATGACCCGCCACCCCTCGCGCTCACCGGCTCTGTCGCCGCCCGCCCCGAGCGGACCGTGCCCTCTCAGGGCAACACAAAACCCCGACCGTTTGACGGCCGGGGTCTGCTCAGGACCGGATGTCGGTCGTACTCACGAACCCGTGGGCACGGAGTCAGTCGCCTCCGTCCACAGATCCTGCTCGGCGCGATCCGCCTGGATCTGGCGGTACACGAGGAGCCCGCCGATGGCGGCCAGTGCGACCAGGAGAAGCTTCTTCACCGCGCGACCTCGTCTTTCCTTGACGTTGGGGACCTTCGGCGCCCGACTATACACACCGGCCGATACCGATCGGTGACCTGCGTCGGCGGTCAACTGCCCGTCGCCGGAACCCTTTAGAAGCGGACGAACCCATTCTGATCGGAGGGTGATCACATCCTCACGTGCGGTGACTTTTGCCCGCCTCCCTCCCGTCTGCGCACCTTTTCCAGCACCTTGCGGCTATTCGGGTGGTGTTCATCTGAACATCGACGCGCCACGGGCTGAGGTCCACCACTTCGCGGTCCTCATACACATCATGAGGAAAGTACGCAAATCGCCCAACCCGAAAGTGAGGGGCCATGGCCCGGAACAAGGTCCTGACGCTGTGGACCAGCATCGTCACCGCCTTCCTCGCGCTGTGCACGGCGCTCGGACTCGTCACGACGACGGCCGCCGCGGCCGTACCGCAGACCGGAACGCACAGCAACACCGAGAGCGCCTCCCCCGAGGCGGCACCCGCGGCCGCGCTTCCCCTGCCCCGGTCCCGAACCGGCTCCCTGCCCCCCACGATGAAGCAGCGCATCCGCGCCGAGGCGCACGGCTCGGCGCCCAGCTGCCGCCATCACCCGCTCGCCGACGCCGCCGCGACCACGACGACCACGACCACGACCACCGGCCTTCCGTGCGACGACACCGCGGTCGAGTCCCGGGCCCAGCACACCATCCCGCTCCAGCGCTGAGCGGCCCGCGCCACCCCCGAACCTGACGTAACGGCGATCTGCGTACCGCACCACACGCGAGAAACGGCCCGGCCGCTCGACAGAGCAGCCGGGCCGCCGCCGTGTGTGCGCGGGAACACGGCGGTACCCGTATCCCTATCCCGACCCGGCTCTTCAAGACCTCTTGAGGAGTTGTAGCCTGCGACCGTGCCCAAGGCCTATGAAGTGATCGCTGACGATCTGCGCCGCTCCATCCGGGTGGGTGAGCGGCGGCCCGGCGACCGGCTGCCCTCGGAGGCCGACCTCGCCCACCACTACCGGCGCAGCGTGCCCACCGTGCAGAACGCGCTCCGGCTGCTGAGCGACGAGGGGCTGATCGACAAGCGGCACGGCCTCGGCACCTTCGTCCGCCGCCCCCGCACCCCGGCGGTGCGGGACAACCGCCGCCACCAGTGGGAGAAGGACCGGGCCCGCCGGCCGCTCGCCACCAGGGCCGAGACCGGTGCCACGGAGCACGACACCGGCCTGCGGGGCGACGACCTGGTCTTCCACGCCGAGTACCGCGAGCTGAAGGCGTCCGGGGAACTGGCCGAGGCCTTCGGCGTTCCCGAGGGCACCGTGCTGCTCCAACGCACCTTCCGCACACGGTACTCGGCCGAACCCGCCCCCTTCAGCCTCGTCACCTCCTACCTCGTCCGCGACCTGGTCGCGGCCAATCCCGACCTTCTGGACGAGACCAACGAGCCCTGGCCGGGCGGCACTCAGCACCAGCTGCACACCGTGGGCGTCGAACTGGACCGCGTGGAGGAGCGCTTGACCGCCCGCCCGCCGACACCGGAGGAGGCGGCGGCCCTGGACCTGCCGCCGGGCACGTCGGTGATCCTGCTCCGCAAGACCTCGTACGACACCGGCGGCCGGGTGGTGGACGTCTCCGACGTCACCCTGCCCGGGGACCGCACCGAACTGCTCTTCACGACCCGTCTGGAAAGGTGGTGAGTGCCGTCGTGAACCGGCGCGTCGTCATCGTCACGGCCGTCCACGGCCCCTCCGCCCCCTTCCTCCCCGAGGCCTACGCCTCGCTGTGCGCACAGGAGCTGCCCGACGGCTGGGAGTGGCGCTGGGTGATCCAGGAGGACGGCCGCACTCAGGACGTCCGGCCGCACGTGCCCGACGATCCGCGGGTCGTGTTCCACCAGGGGCGCGACGGACGGCAGGGCGGGCCGGGGGTGGCGCGCACGATGGCCCTGGCGCACGCGGACGGGGCGTACGTGAAGGTCCTGGACGCCGACGACCGGCTCACTCCGGGCGCCCTGGCCCGCGACCTGGCCGCCCTGGAGGCCGACCCGTCGATCGGGTGGGCGACCTCGCGGGTCCTGGACCTCCTGCCCGACGGTTCGACGGCCGGTTTCCCCGGCGACCCGGCGCACGGGCCGGTCGAGCGCGGGGAGGTGCTCGACTTCTGGAGGGCGAACGGCTTCCGGGCCCAGGTCCATCCGGCGACCCTGCTGGTCCGGCGCGATCTGCTGCTCGCCGTCGGCGGCTGGATGGCCCTGCCCGCCTCCGAGGACACCGGCCTGCTGCTGGCGCTCAACTGCGTGAGCCGGGGATGGTTCACCGAGGACGTGGGCCTTCTCTACCGCAAGTGGGAGGGCCAGGAGACCGGCCAGGCGCCCCACGTGGAACCCGCGGAACGCGATGCCCGGATGGCGGTGGTGGAGGCCAGGGCGCGCGCCCTGGCGTCCTTCGGATGGCGGCTGCCGGAGGGCACCGGCGACTTCGATCGCTGAACGGCGGGGCACGCCACGGCGGGGACACGCGACGGCGGCGGCACCGACGGCAGGAGCACCCACCGGCAGGAACACCTCGTCGTCGTGAACGCCCGACGGCAGGAACGCCCGACGACGGGAACACCTACCGGCGGGAACGCCCGACGGCAGGAACACCCGACGACGGGAGCACCCACCGGCAGGAACACCCGACAGCAGAAACCCAAACGCCGGGAGCACCCACCGGCAGGAACACCCGACAACGGGAGCACCCACCGGCGGGAACACCCGACGGCAGGAACCCCAACGGCAGGAGCACCCACCGGCGGGAACACCCACTGGTCAGGGCAGCCGTTCCGCGTCGACCCGTGAGAAGACCAGGTCGCTCTCCCCGGTCACCGGCCCGCGCAGCCGCACCGGTGCCCGGGGCGCACCGCTCAGCGCCGGGGGATAGCTCCCGGGCGCGTAGTCGTTGGCCAGCCGGTAGCCGTGGAACCCGGCGTCCCGCATCACCGCCAGCAGGTCGTCGACCCGGTCCCCGAGCCGGGCCATGCGCTCCGGGGCCACCTCGACCGCGATCTCCGCGTCGGACCGCAGAGCGCCCAGCATCGGCGCGAGACCGCGCACGACACTCCCCTCCGCGCCCTCGACGTCGATCTTGATCACCCGGGCGGTCGCGATCTCCGCCGTGTCGAGGAGTTCCGGCAGCGGCCGGGCCTCGGTCCGGAAGCTCGACTCCACCGGGCCGTCGTACGGGACGATGCTGTTCGCCCCCGTGTTCCGCGAGCTGGCGAGCGCGAAGGTCAGGGTCCTGGTGCGGTCCGAGACGGCGGCGTTGAGCGCGCGGATGTTCCCGAGGCCGTTGAGCCGGGCGTTCCCCACCAGGCGCCGGTGGACGTCCACAGAGGCCTCGATCGCGACGACCCGGCCCGCGTCGCCGACCAGCCGGGCCGCCAGGACGCTGAAGACGCCGATGTTGGCCCCGACGTCGACGAAACCGTCCCCCGGCCGCAGCCGGCGCCGCAGCCAGGCGGTCAGATGCGGCTCCCAGGCGCCGAACAGGTACAGGTACCGCTGGATGAGGTCCTGCGTGTCCACGGCGAAGCGACCGCCCGACGGCAGCTCGACGACGGCCCGGCGGGGGTGCTCGCGCAGGTGCGCGTTGAGCCAGCGCGTCGCGAGGGCCGCCTTCCCGAGGGTGCCGGGGCCGTTGCGCACGTACCGCGCCGCGAGTCCGACCAGGGCCTCGGCGGCGGCGCCCGGTTCGCCCCGCGTACTCAGCCCCGGACCTCTTCCGCTTCCGTGCGGGCGATGGTGATCGCGGCGGACGGACACCCTTCGGCCGCCTCGCGCACCCGCGGGGCGTCGACGTCGTGTTCCCGGCCGGGTATGACGGCACCGAGACCGCCCACCTGGGTGAAGACGGACGGGGCCCGGTGGACGCAGTCTCCGGAGCCGTAACACTGCTCGGGGTCGACGGAGATCCTCATGCGCACTCCAGCGGCGGTCGGTTTCGGAGCCTTCACGACCTGCCTGCCCACGGATCGGTGTACTGAACCCGCCCCGCCCGCACGCCTGTTGACCGCCCCGCCGGTTGGCCCGCCCGCCCCGATCCTCGTAAGATCGTCCGGCAATCCCACGAGTCGCGACCGAGGGGGGAACGGTTTGGGGACCGGCGAGCAACTCGTGACCATCGCGGCCGTGCTGGTCGGCGCGCTGACCACACACGTCACGAACTACCTGATGGAGCGGAGCCGCAACCGCAACCAGCTGCTGACGCGGTGGGACGACAAGAAGGTCGACGCCTACGGGGAGTACGTGGACGCCGCCAAGCTGCGGATCGCCGCGTCCGTGCCGCTGTACGAGGCGCGGGAGGGACTGCGCGAGACCCACCGCGGCGAGGAGGACCTCCGCGACGACCTCGCGGCGGCGAGCCTGCGCTGGGGGGCGGCCTTCGAGCGGGTCATGCTGCTCGGCGGGGACGACGCCATCGAGTCCGGGCACGAGCTGAACGTGGTGCTCGCCGAGATCGACTGGCAGGCGACCGGCCGGATCGACGGCAGCCTGGAGGAGTGGCGGGAGCGGCACCGCGCCGCGTTCCGCGCCATCAACGCCTTCCACGAGGCGGCCAGGGCCGATCTCGGCATCCGGGGCCGCGTCACCGGCGAGAAGCACCCGGAGCGCGACCTCCTGGTCCCGCCCGCCCGCGGGTCGTCCGCCGATTCGCCCGCCGCTTCGTCCACCGGCCCGTCCGCCGAGGACTGACCCACGGCGGCTGCCGCCGCCCGTTCACATGTGCGCGTCGGCATGGTTTGGCTCCGGTCCCTCCCCTCGTGGGGACCGGTGCCAAACCATGCCGGCGCCGTTTTCGCGTGCGGTACCGGACGGGCTCGGGGGACGGGCCGCCGAAAGCTGACCGAGAACATGCGGCCTCATGGGGTGGCTCTCCGAGTGCTGAGCCGCTGACCTGTCCGGGTGCCGCGGGGCCTCCTCGCCACTGCGACGCGATCCTGCCACCCGAGGTCGCCGCGGAGGAGGTTCCGGAACCCGGAGGCTGCTGTAGCCGCAGGTCAGCCGTATAGAGTGAGTTTTCCGGTCCGGACGTCCAGGTGCGGGGGAAGTAAGGAGTGGAGACCTTGAGTTTCGACTCAGGGGCACGCACGGCCTTCGCAGAACGCCTCGCACTGCTGTACAGGGAGGCCGGCAACCCTCCCCTCAAACGTGTGTCCGAGGCCGTCGTCCGGCTCCAGCGCGTCGACGAACGAGGGCGTCCGGTACGGGTCTCCGCCCAGCGGATCAGCGACTGGCGGCGGGCCAAGAACGTGCCGGCCCAGTTTCCCGCCCTCGCGGCCGTCCTGCACGTCCTCATACCCCAGGCCCGGCGCGCACGGCCCGTACCGGTCTCCGTCGGTCTGTACGACCTGGTCCAGTGGCAGCGCCTGTGGGAGCGGGCGGTGGCCGACCCGAGCGGTGAACGTCCCGGGGCGGCCGCGGTGGAGGAGCAGACCCCCGCCGAGGCTCCGGCGGCCCTCGGCGGGGTCTGCCCCTACCGGGGCCTGGCCGCCTACCGCCGGCAGGACGCCGACTGGTTCTTCGGGCGGGAACGGAGCACGCGGGCCCTCCTCGCCCAGCTCGACGCCACGCGGGACACCGGCGGTCTGGTCATGCTGGTCGGTGCCTCCGGGGCAGGGAAGTCCTCCCTTTTGAACGCCGGCCTGGTGCCCGCCCTGCGCACCGGCACGCGGGACGCCGGGTGCGGTCCGCCCAGAAGGGTGCTCCAGCTCGTGCCGGGGGCCGACCCGCTCGGCGAACTGACCCGCCTGGTACCGCAGCTCGCGCCCGTCGTCGACGCCATAAGGGAAACGGCGGGCCGGGACCCGGACTCCCCCGGGACCTGGAACCCGGGCGACCCGCAGACGGAGGACGCCGTCAGGGCAGCCTTCGCGTCCTGGGCGGCATCCGCGGAAGCCCCATCCGGGCAGGAGGACCGGGACGGGCGGGGGAGCAGGGGCGGACACAAGGGACCGGACGGGCAGAACGAGCCGGAAGACCAGCACGGTCCGGGCAGACGGCACGGCCAGGACGGACGGAACGGGCAGGACGGGCGGAACGGCCAGGACGGACCGGACAGGCACCGGCCTGGCCCTGCCGACCCTCCCGATCCTGCCGACCCGGCAAGGCAGACCAACCAGGCAGCCGGGGCCGATCGGGCACGACAAGCCGACCGAACAGAGCCGGCTGACGAGGCAGGCCGGACAGGCCGAACAGACCGGGACAGCTCAACGGGCCTGACCGGCCCGGACGTCTCGGCATGCCGCAACGCCCAGACCGGACGGACGGTCCGGGTGAGCCAGGCGGACGGACCGGACCCGGGTGACCGGACCGACCCGGACGGCCCGGACGGCCTGGTCGCCCCAGCGGGGCAGGCGGACGGGGACGACAAAGCCGGCCCAGACGTCGAGGCCGGCGGGGACGGGCAGACCGACCAGGACGCACAGCCCGACCGGGACGGCCAAAACAGGCAGGTCGGCAACAGGCAGGTCGGCAACAGGCAGGTCGGCCTCAGCGAACGGGCACGACAAGCCGACCTCGGCACCCAGGACAGCCCAACCGGCCCGGCGCGACAGCTCGGCAGGACGCCCTCGGACGGCGAGACCCGCCCAGATGCCCCGCCGGGGCAAGCGAACCCGACCGCCCGGGCGATCCAGACGCGCCCACCGGGCACGGCACCCTCCGACGCCCGGGAAGACCACGCGCACCCAGATGCCCCACCGGGCCCCACACCCTCCGACGGCCGGCAAGACCAGGCAGGCGGCCCCGACACCCCCGCCGCCGCCCTGCCGGTCGTCATCGTGGACCAGTTCGAGGAGCTGTTCACGCTCTGCGCCGACGAGGCGGACCGGCGCGTGTTCATCCAGCTGCTCCAGGCCGCCTGCCTGCCCGGCGCCGACGGGGACCCGCCGCCGGTGCTGGTGACCCTGGGCGTACGCGCCGACTTCTACGACCGGTGCCTGCGGTACCCGGAGCTGGCCGACGCGCTGCAGCACCGGCACATGGTGCTCGGGCCGCTGACCACCGCGGAGCTGCGCGAGGCGGTGACCGCCCCCGCCAGGGCCGTCGGCATGGAGCTGGAACCGGGGCTCGCCGAGCTGATCATCCGCGAGGTGAGCACCGACGCCCCGCGCGGCGGGGGCGCCTCCCACGCCTTTCGGGCCGTCGGCGAGCACGACGCGGGCGTGCTGCCGCTCCTGTCCCACGCCCTGCTCGCCACCTGGCAGCGGCGCAAGGCGGGCCGGCTGACCCTGGCCGGGTACCGCGCGGCCGGCGGCATCCAGGGCGCGGTGGCCGCGACCGCCGAGCGGGCCTGGTCCGGTCTGGACCCGGCGGCCCGCACGGCCGCGCGGCTGCTACTGCTCCGGCTGATCCGGCTGAGCGAGGACACGCAGGCCACCCGCAGGCGCAGTACCCGGCGCCGGCTGGCCGAGGAGGCGAGGGACCCGGGCAAGACCGAGGAGTCCCTCGAGGCGCTGGTGCGGGCCCGGCTGGTGACGCTCGACGCGGACACCGTGGAGATCACCCACGAGGCGCTGCTGCACGCCTGGCCCCGGCTGCGCGACTGGATCGACGAGGACCGCGCCGGAAACCTGCTGCGCCAGCGGCTCGAGGAGGACGGGCTGGCCTGGGAGGAGTCGGACCGCGACGCCGCGCTGCTCTACCGGGGCTCCCGGCTGGCGCAGGCCGACGGCTGGGCGAAGTCGGCCGACGACACCTTCCTGACCCGCGGCGCGGTGGAGTTCCTGGCCGCCGCGGTCAGGCTGCGCAGGCGCACCGTCATGATCAGCCGTGCCGCGGTGTCGGCGCTGGTCGTCCTGGCCCTCCTGGCCGTCGGTTCCGCGGTGCTCGCCTGGCAGCAGCGCAACGACGCCGTGTTCGAGCAGGTGGTCGCCGAGGCGGACCGGGTCCAGGACACCGACCCGTCCCTGTCGGCCCAGCTGGACCTGGCGGCCCACCGCCTGCGGCCGGACGACGAGGACGTCAGGAACCGGCTGATCTCCATCGTGAACGCGCCCCTGGCCACCCCGCTCCTCGGGCACACCGGCGCCGTCTACCTCACCTCCTTCAGCCCCGACGGACGGATCCTGGCGACGGCCAGCTACGACCGGACCGTCCGGCTCTGGGACGTCTCGGACCCCGACCGTCCCGAGCAGCTGGGCAAGCCCCTCACCGGACACACCAGCTGGGTGAGCACCGCGGTCTTCAGCCCGGACGGCCGCACCCTGGCCAGCGCCTCGGACGACGGCACGATCCGGCTCTGGGACGTCACCGACCCCGGCCGCCCGCGACCGCTCGGGGCACCGCTGGACGGCCGCGGCGGCACCGTCTACCTGCTCGCCTTCAGCCCGGACGGCCGTACCCTGGCCTCCGCCCACGACGACCACGCCGTCCGCCTGTGGAACGTGGCCGACCGGCGCGCCCCCGAGGCGCTCGACACCCTGACCGGTTCCACGGGGGCGGTGCGCTCGGTGGCCTTCAGCCCCGACGGGGACACCCTCGCGTCCGGCGGCGACGACGACGAGGTCCGGCTCTGGGACGTGAGCGATCCCCGCCGTCCCGAGCCGGCCGGCGCACCGCTGGCCGGCCACAGCGGCCTGGTGCACTCCGTGGCCTTCAGCCCCGACGGCCGCACCCTCGCCAGCGGCAGCGCCGACGACACCGTCCAGCTCTGGGACGTCACCGACCCCGCCCGGGCGAAGCCCGTCGGCGCACCGCTCACCGGCCACAGCGGTCCCGTCTGGGCGGTGGCGTTCAGCCCCGACGGCGCCATGCTCGCGGTGAGCAGCGCGGACAGTACGGCGAGCCTGTGGAACGTCAGCGACCCGGCCTACCCCTCGCAGGTCGGCGTGCCCCTGGCCGGGGGCAGCGGTGAGATGTACGCGCTCGGCTTCAGCCCCGACGGCCGCACCCTCGCCACCGGCAGCGGCGACAGCAAGGTCCGCCTGTGGTCGCTGCCGACGTCGGACATGATCGGCCGTATCGGGGCCTTCCATCCGGACGGGCACGTACTGGCCACGGCGGCCCGCGACGGCCGGGTCCGCCTGTGGGACGTGACGGACCCCGGCCGGCCCGTCTCGCTGAGCGCCCCCTTCGAGCCGGGGGACGGTGACATACGATCGCTGGTGTTCTCCCCGGACGGCGGGACGCTCGCGGTCCTCGTGGGGGGCCGCGCGCTGCAGCTGTGGGACGTCTCGGACCCGGCCGGGCCCACCGCCCACGGGCCGCCCGTGGCGCTGAGCACCCGCTACGCGGGCCCCGACACGCTGGCGTTCAGCCCGGACGGCCGCATCCTGGCCACGGCCCACGACGACCGCACCATCCAGTTGTGGAAGGCCGACGACCCGTCCCACCCCCGTCGCCTGGGCAAGCCGCTCACCGGCCACTCGGGATACGTGAACACGCTCGCGTTCAGCCCGGACGGCCGCACCCTCGCCAGCGGCGGTGCCGACGACGCCGTACGCCTGTGGGACGTCACCGACCCCGCGCACGCCACCCGCCTCGGCGCGGCCCGTACCGGGCACCTCGGGCCCGTCAACGTCCTCGCCTACAGCCCCGACGGCCACACCCTGGCCAGCGGCAGCGACGACGGCACGGTCCGGCTCTGGGACGTCACCGGGCCGGGCGGGGCGTCCGGGACCGGGACCGGGGCCGGGACGACGCTCGCCGGACACACCGACTCGGTGGTGTCGCTGACGTTCAGCCAGGACGGCGCCACCCTGGCCAGCGGCGCCAACGACAACACGGTCCGGCTGTGGAGCGTCACCGACCCCGCCGAGGCGGCGCCCATCGGCCGGGCGATGAGCCCCAACGCCAAGACGGGCACCTTCCTGTCCTTCAGCCCCGTGAGCCACATGCTCGGGGTGTCCAGCGGCACGGACACGGTCCGGCTGTGGAGCCTGGACGTGGACGACGCCATCGACCGCATCTGCTCGGCCACCCGGGGTGTGCTGACCGAGGAGAAGTGGCACGAGTACCTGCCACGCCTGGACTACGAGCCACCGTGCCACCAGTGAGACACCAGTGAGGCACCACCACCGCACACGTGATCCCTGTCACATCGCCGGTACCCGACCGACCAGTCGGCACCCACTGGACACCCGGCCTTGTTAGCCTTGGCCACAGCCCGACCGCTGGCGCATCCCCCGTCGCCAGCGGTCGGGTCTTTTCCCGGACGTGTTCTTTTCCCGGACGTGTCCCACCGCGGCGCCCGACGGCGAACGCGAAGACCCCCAACCGGTACCGGCTGGGGGTCTTGATGCTGGTGGGGCTAACAGGATTTGAACCTGTGGCCTCATCCTTATCAGGGATGCGCTCTAACCAACTGAGCTATAGCCCCGCCGCGCTCTGCGGTGTATGTCCCGCGCGCTGACTCCTGAAGATTAGCGCACGAGGCGGGCAGTCCCAAAATCGGTTGTCGCGCGGACCGAGGGCCGGGACGGCTCGCGGATCACTCGTCCTCGGCGAGCGTCAGCTCCACACCGCCGACGAAGCCGGCCGACAGGTTGTAGATGAACGCGCCCAGCGTGGCCAGGGCCGTCGCGAGGACGACGTCGATGACCGCGATGATCGTGGTGAACATCAGCACGTTGGGCAGCGACAGGAAGGACTGCAGGTCGAAGCCGTTGGACTCGTTGGAGCCGGTGGCCTCGGAGATCGTGCCGCCGACCGTCGAGAAGACGCCCATGGCGTCCATGACCATCCACAGCACGGCGGAGGCGACGATGGTGCAGATGCCCAGCGCGATGGAGAGCAGGAAGCTGACCTTCATCACCGACCACGGGTCCGCCTTCGACACGCGCAGGCGCGCCTTGCGGACGCGGGGCGTGGTGCGGGCGCCGGTGCGCGGGCGGCGCACGGCGGACGCGTTGCCGCCGTGGGTCTGATTGCCACCGTGGGTCTGATTGCCGCCCTGGGTCTGGTAGGCCTGCGGCGGGTGGTAGGGCCCGCTGGGCTGCTGGGGCTGCCGCTCTCCCGGCAGCGGCGAGGCCGCCGCTTGAGTCCGCTGGCCTCGGGTGTCCGTCACAGTTCCCCCCTGGGATCCATGCGTTGAGGACGAGCTCCCCGAGTGCGAGTCGGTCGCTCCGTCGTCGATCTTGCGCAGTTGAGTCGTGTGCGAATCCGTCGCACGCGCGGCTGAGCCACGGCCGCCGCCGCCCGTTTCCGTACCCGTGGGGGTACCGGCCGATCCGGCGCCCGTGGCTCCGCTCACGATGACTCTCTCCTCGTGCTACTCGGCCGAGGGCGCCTCGCCCTCGTCCGTGCCGGTGGTCGCGGCACCCTCGGCGGTCTCGTCGACGACCACATCGCCGTCGACCTCCTCCGCCTCGCGTCCCGCCTCGGCGTTGCGTGCGATGCCGACGACGGCATCGCGCTTGCCCAGATTGATCAGTTGAACGCCCATGGTGTCACGGCCGGTCTCCCTGACCCCGCTGACTCGCGTACGAATCACACCGCCCGAGAGTGTGATGGCGAGGATCTCGTCGTGCTCCTCGACCACCAGCGCGCCCACGAGCGACCCGCGGTCCTCGACGATCTTGGCGGCCTTGATGCCGAGGCCGCCGCGGCCCTGGACGCGGTACTCGTCGACGGAGGTCCGCTTCGCGTAACCGCCGTCGGTGGCAGTGAACACGAACGTACCGGCTCGAACAACATTCATCGAGAGCAGCTCGTCCCCTTCGCGGAAACTCATGCCCTTGACGCCCGAGGTGGCACGCCCCATCGGACGCAGTGTGTCGTCCGAGGCGGTGAACCTGATCGACTGCGCCTTCTTGCTGATCAGCAGCAGGTCGTCCTCGGCCGAGACGAGTTCGGCACCGATCAGTTCGTCGTCGCTGCCGTCCGCCTGCTCCCGCAGGTTGATGGCGATGACGCCGCCCGAGCGCGGCGAGTCGTAGTCCTTCAGCGGCGTCTTCTTCACCAGACCGGCCTTCGTGGCCAGGACCAGGTAGGGAACCGCCTCGTAGTCGCGGATCGCGCGGATCTGGGCGATCGTCTCGTCCGGCTGGAAGGCCAGCAGGTTCGCCACGTGCTGGCCGCGCGCGTCCCGGCCGGCGTCCGGCAGTTCGTACGCCTTGGCGCGGTAGACGCGGCCCTTGTTGGTGAAGAACAGCAGCCAGTGGTGCGTGGTGGACACGAAGAAGTGGTTGACGATGTCGTCTTCCTTGAGCTTCGTGCCGCGCACGCCCTTGCCGCCGCGCTTCTGCGCCCGGTAGTCGTCGGTCTTGGTGCGCTTGATGTAGCCGCCACGGGTGACCGTGACGACGATGTCCTCCTCGGCGATCAGGTCCTCGATGGACATGTCGCCCTCGTACGGGATCAGCTTGGTCTTGCGGTCGTCGCCGTACTTCTCGACGAGCGCGGTCAGCTCCTCGCTGACGATCCCGCGCTGGCGGACGGGGGAGGCGAGGATCTCGTTGTACTCGGTGATCTTCGCCTGGAGCTCGTCGTGCTCGCGGACGATCTTCTGCCGCTCCAGGGCCGCGAGGCGGCGCAGCTGCATCTCCAGGATGGCGTTGGCCTGGATCTCGTCGATGTCGAGGAGGTCCATCAGGCCGCCGCGCGCGATCTCGACGGTGTCACTGCGCCGGATCAGCGCGATGACCTCGTCGATGGCGTCCAGGGCCTTGAGCAGGCCGCGCAGGATGTGCGCCCGCTCCTCCGCCTTGCGCAGCCTAAAGCGCGTACGGCGGACGATGACCTCGATCTGGTGGTTCACCCAGTGGCGGATGAACGCGTCCAGGGACAGGGTGCGCGGCACGCCGTCGACCAGGGCCAGCATGTTGGCGCCGAAGTTGGTCTGCAGATCGGTGTGCTTGTACAGGTTGTTCAGGACGACCTTGGCGACCGCGTCCCGCTTCAGCACGATCACCAGGCGCTGGCCGGTGCGGGACGACGTCTCGTCGCGGACGTCGGCGATGCCGCCGACCTTGCCGTCCTTCACCAGGTCGGCGATCTTCTGCGCGAGGTTGTCCGGGTTGACCTGGTAGGGCAGCTCCGTGACCACCAGGCACTGGCGGTTCTGGATCTCCTCGACCTCGACGACCGCGCGCATGGTGATCGAGCCGCGCCCGGTGCGGTACGCCTCCTCGATGCCCTTGCGGCCCACCACCAGGGCACCGGTCGGGAAGTCGGGGCCCTTGATGCGCTCGATGAGCGCGTCCAGCAGCTCCTCGTGCGAGGCCTCGTAGTTCTCCAGGTACCACTGGGCGCCGGCCGCGACCTCGCGCAGGTTGTGCGGCGGGATGTTGGTCGCCATGCCGACCGCGATGCCCGCCGAGCCGTTGATCAGCAAGTTCGGGAAGCGGGCGGGCAGGACGGTCGGCTCCTGGGAGCGGCCGTCGTAGTTGTCCGTGAAGTCGACGGTCTCCTCGTCGATGTCGCGGACCATCTCCATCGACAGCGGCGCCATCTTGCACTCGGTGTACCGCATGGCCGCGGCCGGGTCGTTGCCCGGCGAGCCGAAGTTGCCGTTGGAGTCGACGAGCGGCATCCGCATCGACCAGGGCTGGGCGAGGCGGACCAGGGCGTCGTAGATGGAGGAGTCGCCGTGCGGGTGGTAGTTGCCCATGACGTCGCCGACGACGCGGGCGCACTTGTAGAAGCCGCGCTCGGGGCGGTAGCCGCCGTCGTACATGGCGTACAGCACGCGCCGGTGCACCGGCTTGAGGCCGTCGCGGACGTCGGGCAGCGCACGCGAGACGATGACGGACATCGCGTAGTCGAGGTACGAGCGCTGCATCTCCGTCTCGAGCCCGACGGGCTCGACACGCATCGCCAGGGCGTCACCCTCGGGCGTGGTCACAGGAGTGTTCTCGTCGGTCATTGCTGGTGAAGGTCCTTCCTGGTGCGGTCAGCTGAGACCGACTCAGATGTCGAGGAAGCGGACGTCCTTGGCGTTGCGCTGGATGAACGCGCGCCGGGCCTCGACGTCCTCGCCCATCAGCACCGAGAACAGGTCGTCGGCCTGCGCGGCGTCGTCGAGCGTGACCTGGCCGAGCACCCGGTGCTCCTGGTCCATGGTCGTGATGCGCAGCTCCTCGGCGTTCATCTCGCCGAGGCCCTTGAAGCGCTGCACCGAGTCCTCGCGGATCCGCTTGCCCGCGTTGCGCCCCATCTCGATCAGCGCGTCGCGCTCGCGGTCGGAGTACGCGTACTCGAAGTCGTCCCGGCCCCACTTGATCTTGTACAGCGGCGGGCGGGACAGGTACACGTGCCCGGACTCGACCAGCGGCCGCATGAAGCGGAACAGGAAGGTCAGCAGCAGGGTGTTGATGTGCTGGCCGTCGACGTCGGCGTCGGCCATCAGGATGATCTTGTGATAGCGGAGCTTCTCGATGTCGAAGTCCTCGTGCACCCCGGTGCCGAACGCGGAGATCATCGCCTGGATCTCCTGGTTCTGCAGGATCCGGTCGATGCGCGCCTTCTCGACGTTGAGGATCTTGCCGCGGATCGGGAGGATCGCCTGGTACTGCGGGTTCCGGCCGGACTTGGCCGAGCCGCCGGCGGAGTCGCCCTCGACGATGAAGATCTCGCACTTGGTCGGGTCGTTCGACTGGCAGTCGGACAGCTTGCCCGGCAGCGAGGCCGACTCCAGCAGTCCCTTGCGGCGCGTCAGGTCGCGGGCCTTGCGGGCCGCCACGCGCGCGTGGGCCGCCTGGATGCCCTTGCGGATGATGTCCGCGGCCTCGTTGGGGTTGCGGTCGAGCCAGTCCGTCAGGTGCTCGTAGACGACCTTCTGGACGAAGGTCTTCACCTCGGTGTTGCCCAGCTTCGTCTTGGTCTGGCCCTCGAACTGCGGCTCCGCCAGCTTGACCGAGATGATCGCCGTCAGACCCTCGCGGATGTCGTCACCCGTGAGGTTGTCGTCCTTCTCGCGCAGCAGCTTCTTGTCGCGCGCGTACTTGTTGATCAGCGAGGTGAGCGCCGCGCGGAAACCCTCCTCGTGCGTGCCGCCCTCGTGCGTGTGGATGATGTTGGCGAACGAGTACACGCCCTCCGTGTAGCCGCCGTTCCACTGCATCGCGACCTCGAGGGACAGGCTCTTGTCCTTGTCCTCGGCCTCGAGGTCGATCACGGTGGGGTGCACCAGCTCTCCCTTGCGGGAGTTGAGGTACGTCACGAAGTCGACGATGCCGCCCTCGTAGTGGTACGAGACGGTCTTGACCTCGTGCTTCTCGTCCTCGCCCGCCTCGTCCGCGCCGGCGGTGGCCTTCGCCGACTCGCGCTCGTCGGTGAGGTTGATCTTCAGGCCCTTGTTGAGGAAGGCCATCTCCTGGAAGCGCCGGGAGAGCGTCTCGAAGGAGTAGTCGGTGGTCTCGAAGATGTCGCCGTCGGCCCAGAAGGTGACCGAGGTGCCGGTCTCCTCGGTGGCCTCGTGCCGGGCGAGCGACGCCGTGGGGACGCCCAGCTTGTACTCCTGCGTCCAGCGGTAGCCGTCGGTCCTGACCTCCACCGCCACCCTCGTGGAGAGGGCGTTGACGACGGAGACACCCACGCCGTGCAGACCACCGGAGACCGCGTAGCCGCCGCCGCCGAACTTGCCGCCCGCGTGCAGCACGGTCAGCACGACCTCGACGGCGGGCTTCCCCTCGGAGGGGACGATGCCCACCGGGATGCCACGGCCGTTGTCGACGACGCGGACACCGCCGTCGGGGAGGATCGTGACGTCGATCGTGTCCGCGTGACCGGCCAGCGCCTCGTCGACGGAGTTGTCCACGACCTCCTGCACCAGGTGGTGCAGGCCCCGCTCACCGGTCGAACCGATGTACATACCGGGTCGCTTGCGGACCGCGTCCAGACCCTCGAGGACGGTGATGGCACTGGCGTCGTACGACGCGGAAGCATCGCCGTGCGGGGTGCTCACCGCGTCGTTCACGCCGGTGTCGGTGGACGGGTTGTTCTCGTTGGGGTTGCCGGAATCGGCCACGAAGCGCCCTTTCTGGCACAGCACGAGCCGGGCTCGTCGGCAGGTTGCCGGAGCGGCTGCGGCATGTTGCGTTGGTAAGCCTTGATCAGCGTTGCTCAGCTAGTCCCGGACGGTCCCCACGTTCGGGGCGGGATTCTCTCTCATTCTACCGGTACCACTGACACTGATGGGGGTTTGCCGGTACCTGAGTCCGCATGTGCCGCCCTGAACGAGCCTCGTCCGACTCCCGATATGCGGATGGGGGCCTCAAGAGGCTCACAACGGCACTCAGCGCTTCGGGGCGTCAACCCTTTGCTACTTGGGAGTCAGATCGGGACGCGCGCTCGTGCGCGGTGGCACGACGCGGCGCGCGGCGCCGGTTCGCGCCGCCCGTCGTCGCCGTTTTTTGTGAGGTACATCACGCATCCCTGACGGGGTGCCAGAACGCCCGCACATCACCCGTAGGTGTCCCCCGGACCCTGGCTCCCAGGGGCCCGCAACGGCCCGTACCGCCGGCCCGGACCACCCGGGCCGCCCGGTCCGAGAACCTTGATCATCCGTACCGACCCGTGCCCCAGGTCCTCGTTGAGGCGCGCCACCAGCGTCGGCGCGAGCAGCCGCAGGTTCGTCGCCCACGCCGTCGAGTCGCAGCGCACCACCAGCACCCGCTCGTCCTCGTCGTACCGCTCCGGAACGCAGTGCTTCGCCACGTCCGCTCCGACGATCTCCGGCCAGCGGCCCATCACCCCGCCCACCGCGGCCGGTGTCTCCCAGCCGCGCTCGGTGATCAGCCGGTTGATCGCGGAACCCAGCGCCATGGGGTCACGGCCGTCGGCCCGCGCCCCGGAGCGCAGTCCCCCGCGGCGCGCCTGCTTCTTCTGCTGGGCCGCGTCCCCACGCGCGCGTGCCGCCTCCCGCGCCGCCCTGAGGGCCACGCGCGCGAGGTCGACGCCGGACGGCTCCTGGCCGCCGCTCGCGCGCTCGCCGGGGGACTGTCCGGAGGGCTGTCCGGGGGGCTGTCCGGGGCCCGGCTCCGGCGCGTCCGCGCTCATACGCGCTCCACCGTCCCCTCCGCCACCGTGAACCGCGCCCCCGCGAGCACCTGCGGTACGTCGTCGTCGACCGCGGCCGTCACCAGGACCTGCTCTGCGGGCGCCACCAGCTCCGCCAGCCGCTCCCGGCGCCGCGCGTCCAGCTCGGCGAACACGTCGTCCAGCACCAGCACCGGCTCGTTGCCCTCGGCCCGCAGCAGGTCGAACGAGGCCAGCCGCAGCGCCAGTGCGTACGACCACGACTCGCCGTGGGAGGCGTAGCCCTTGGCGGGCAGCGAGCCGAGCTTGAGCAGCAGGTCGTCCCGGTGCGGACCGACCAGGGTGACGCCCCGCTCGATCTCCTGCTTGCGCGCCTCGGCGAGCGCCGCCATCAGCTGCTCGTACAGGTCCTCACGGGTGTGCGCCTCACCGGGCGCCGACGGCTTGTACTCCAGGGCGAGGGGGCCGCCGCCCGGGGCCAGCTGCTCGTACGCCTTGTCGGCCAGCGGCTGCACGGCCGCGATCAGGTCCAGGCGCTGGGCGAGCAGCTCGGCGCCCGCGCGCGCGAGGTGCTGGTCCCAGACGTCGAGCGTGGACAGGTCCATCGTCCGGCCGCCGTGCCGGCGGGCGAGCGCGGCCGACTTCAGCAGGGTGTTGCGCTGCTTGAGGACCCGGTCGTAGTCGGAGCGCACCCCCGCCATCCGCGGCGAACGGGCGGTGATCAGCTCGTCCAGGAAGCGGCGCCGCTCGCCCGGGTCGCCCTTGACCAGCGCGAGATCCTCCGGCGCGAACAGCACGGTGCGCACGATGCCGAGCACGTCACGCGGTCTGACCTGCGAGGACCTGTTGACGCGGGCGCGGTTGGCCCGGCCCGGGTTCAGCTCCAGCTCGATCAGCTGCCGGCGCTCGCCCTGCCGGACCTGGGCCCGGATCACGGCACGCTCGGCGCCCATGCGCACCAGGGGGGCGTCGGAGGAGACGCGGTGGCTGCCGAGGGTGGCGAGGTAGCCGACCGCCTCGACCAGGTTCGTCTTGCCCTGCCCGTTCGGGCCGACGAAGGCGGTGACGCCCGGGTCCAGGGGAACCTCGACCCGGGCGTACGAACGGAAGTCGGCCAGCGACAGATGCGTGACGTGCATGGTCGTGCGCCGACCTCCCCAGCGTTCCGGTTACTTCTTCTCGACCGCGTGGCCGCCGAACTGATTGCGCAGCGCCGCGATCATCTTCATCTGCGGCGAGTCGTCCTGCCGGGACGCGAACCGCGCGAAGAGGGAGGCCGTGATCGCGGGCAGCGGCACCGCGTTGTCGATCGCCGCCTCCACAGTCCAGCGTCCCTCACCGGAGTCCTGTGCATAACCCCGGAGCCCGTCCAGGTGCTCGTCGTCGTCGAGCGCGTTGACCGCGAGGTCGAGGAGCCAGGAGCGGATCACCGTGCCCTCCTGCCAGGAGCGGAAGACCTCGCGGACGTTCTCCACGGAGTCGACCTTCTCCAGCAGCTCCCACCCCTCGGCGTAGGCCTGCATCATCGCGTACTCGATGCCGTTGTGGACCATCTTCGCGAAGTGGCCCGCGCCCACCTTGCCGGCGTGCACGGCGCCGAAGTCGCCCTCCGGCTTGAGGGCGTCGAAGACCGGCTGCACCTTGGCGACGCTGTCCGCGTCGCCGCCGTACATCAGCGCGTAGCCGTTCTCCAGGCCCCAGACGCCGCCGGAGACGCCGCAGTCGACGAAGCCTATGCCCTTGGCCGCCAGCTCCTCGGCGTGCTTCTCGTCGTCCGTCCAGCGGGAGTTGCCGCCGTCGACGACCACGTCGCCGGGCTCCAGCAGCTCGCCGAGTCGGTCGACGGTGGCCTGGGTGGCCTCGCCGGCCGGGACCATCACCCACACCACGCGCGGGGCGCTGAGCTTGCCCACAAGCTCTTCCAGGCTGTGGACGTCGGCGAGGTCCGGATTGCGGTCGTATCCGACGACGGTGTGGCCCGCGCGGCGGATCCGCTCGCGCATGTTGCCGCCCATCTTGCCGAGGCCGACGAGACCGAGCTCCATCAGTTGCGTTCCTTAGGTGTGCGAGGTGGCAAGGCGGCACCTCCGAACCCGCCGGACGGGTGCCGCGGCACTTTCGTACCCGCGTCGACCCTAAACCCGCACGCCTGTGCACAGCTGTGGGCATACGCGCTCAGACGTACGCCCCCACCTGCGGGTTCGTCCCCACCCTGTGGACAGCCACCGGCCGGATGCGCCGCTCAGCCGCTCAGCCGCTCAGCCGCTCAGCCGCACCGGCATGATCAGGTACTTGTAGGCCTCGTCCGCCTCGGCGTCCACCGCGGGCCTGCCGCTGAGCAGCGCCGGCTTCGTGGACGTCGTGAAGGACAGCTGGGCGACCGGGGAGTCGATCGCGCTCAGGCCGTCCAGCAGGAAGGTCGGGTTGAAGGCGATCGAGATGTCGTCGCCCTCCAGCTGCGCGTCGACCCTTTCCACAGCCTGTGCGTCGTCGCTGGAGCCGGCCTCCAGGATGAGCACGCCCTGCTCGAAGCTGAGCCGCACCGGGGTGTTGCGCTCGGCGACCAGGGCCACGCGCTTGACGGCCTCCACGAAGGGGGCGGTCTCGATCACGGCGACGCTGTTGAACTCGGTCGGGAACAGCGTCTTGTACTTCGGGAGGTCACCCTCCAGCAGACGCGTCGTCGTCCGGCGGCCCGCGCCCTCGAAACCGATCAGGCCCTCGCCAGCGCCCGAACCGGACAGCGCCAGGATCACCTGGTCACCGCTGGTCAGCGCCTTGGCGGTGTCCTGGAGCGTCTTGGCGGGCACCAGGGCGACCGCGGAGATGTCCGGGTTCTCCGGCTTCCACAGGAACTCGCGGACCGCGAAGCGGTAGCGGTCGGTGGAGGCCAGCGTCACCGAGTCGCCCTCGATCTCGATGCGCACACCGGTCAGGACGGGCAGCGTGTCGTCGCGGCCCGCCGCGATCGCCACCTGCTGCACGGCCGAGGCGAAGACCTCGCCGGGCACCGTGCCGGTCGCCTCCGGCATCTGCGGCAGCGCCGGGTACTCCTCCACCGGCAGGGTGTGGAGGGTGAACCGCGAGGAGCCGCAGACCACCGTCGCCCGTACACCGTCTGTGGAGATCTCCACCGGCCGGTTGGGCAGGGCGCGGGAGATGTCGGCGAGCAGACGGCCGGAGACGAGGACCGTGCCCTCCTCCTCGATCTCGGCCTCCACCGACACCCGTGCCGAGACCTCGTAGTCGAAGCTGGACAGGCTCAGCTGCCCCTCCTCGGCCTTCAGCAGCAGGCCCGCGAGGACCGGCGCCGGCGGACGGGCCGGGAGGCTGCGAGCCGCCCAGGCCACTGCCTCCGCGAGTACGTCGCGTTCCACCCGGATCTTCACTGTTGCCGCCTCCTGCTGTTGCCGGCGCTGCTCGCCCTGCTTCGCCTTCGTCGTCTGACCGGTGTCGCCCGCCGCTGTGAGGGGCAGAACACCGGGGACCAGTCTGACGCACCCCACTGACAGTAGGTGCCGTTCGGGGTCAAGTCGTGACGAGGCGCGGTCGGGCCCGAGAGGCCGAGTTGTGCACAGGACCCGCTTCGAAACGAATTCCGCTCTCTCTCTAGTCGTCAGTAGTAGTAGGGCCTGTGGATACCGTGGATAACCTCGTTTGCCCAGGTCAGGGCAGGAATTTTGTCCACGGGGCCTGTGGGCGGAGCCGGTGGACAACCGGGCGTATCTGTGGAGAACAGAAAGTTCTGCACACACCGTGCACAGGGAGAGGCGACTTCTCCCCAGCGCCGTCCCCAGCTTTACCCACGTTTCCCACAGCCCAACCAGGCAGCCTGGTGTGACGGCTTTCACTCGACGCGGTGACGGGGCGCGTCACGTTGCCGAACAGTGGACAGACATGTGGAGAAGCTGGTGATCGCTGGGGACAACCCCCTCCAGCCTGTGGGTTGTCCGTGGACAACTGAATGCACAGCCTGTGGATCATTTCTTCGTCCACAGCCTGTGGAGATCCTTCGTCCACGAATCCACAGGGACCTGACCTGCCCTGATGATCCCTCACCAGGCTGGCCTGTGGACAGGATCGGGACAACTTCCCAGTCCCCAAGGTGTGGACGGAAAAAACTGGCCGAATCTGTGGAGGACGGCCGTAACCCGGCAGAGATTCGAACAGCGGACAGGACGGCCGTACGAAGACCCGGGCGGGCGGGGAGCATGCGAAAGGCGCCCCCAGGGATCCCGGAGGCGCCTTCGTGACCGGTGGCGGCGGTCGTCAGCCGTTCTTGATGCGGTTGGTCAGCTCGGTCACCTGGTTGTAGATCGAGCGCCGCTCGGCCATCAGATTGCGGATCTTGCGGTCCGCGTGCATCACCGTGGTGTGGTCCCGGCCGCCGAACAGCGCGCCGATCTTCGGCAGCGAGAGGTCCGTCAGCTCGCGGCACAGGTACATGGCGATCTGCCGGGCCGTCACCAGCGCGCGCCCCCGCGAGGTGCCGCACAGGTCCTCGACGGTCAGGCCGAAGTAGTCCGCGGTCGCGCCCATGATGGCCGTGGAGGTGATCTCGGGGGCCGAGTCCTCGCCGCCGGGGATCAGGTCCTTGAGGACGATCTCGGTGAGGCCCAGGTCCACCGGCTGCCGGTTGAGCGACGCGAACGCCGTCACCCGGATCAGCGCGCCCTCCAGCTCGCGGATGTTGCGCGAGATCCGCGAGGCGATGAACTCCAGCACCTCCGGCGGGGCGTTGAGCTGCTCCTGGACCGCCTTCTTGCGCAGGATCGCGATGCGGGTCTCCAGCTCCGGCGGCTGGACGTCGGTGATCAGCCCCCACTCGAAGCGGTTGCGGAGCCGGTCCTCCAGCGTCACCAGCTGCTTGGGCGGCCGGTCGCTGGAGAGCACGATCTGCTTGTTGGCGTTGTGGAGGGTGTTGAAGGTGTGGAAGAACTCCTCCTGCGTCGACTCCTTGTCCGCGAGGAACTGGATGTCGTCGACGAGCAGGATGTCCATCTCGCGGTAGCGCTTGCGGAAGCTGTCGCCCTTGCCGTCGCGGATGGAGTTGATGAACTCGTTGGTGAACTCCTCCGAGCTCACGTACCGCACGCGCGTGCCGGGGTAGAGGCTGCGCGCGTAGTGCCCGATGGCGTGCAGGAGGTGTGTCTTGCCGAGTCCCGACTCCCCGTAGATGAACAGGGGGTTGTAGGCCTTGGCGGGTGCCTCGGCGACGGCGACGGCCGCCGCGTGGGCGAAGCGGTTCGAGGCGCCGATGACGAAGGTGTCGAAGAGGTACTTCGGGTTCAGTCGCGCGGTCGGCTCGCCCGGACCGGTGGCCGGCGCCGGCTGTGCCGCCAGCGGTCCGGGTGCCCCGGTGGCGGGCCCGGGTCCGACGGGGCCGCCGCGGTGGACGTGTCCGGATCCCGCCGGGGGCTCGGGCAGGTCGCGGCGCGGACCGCGCTGCTCGTAGTCACCCCGCTGCTGGTCGTAGTCGCCGCGGGGTTTGTCGTACTCGACCCGGGACTTCTCGTAGTCGCCCCGGGGCTGTTCGTACTCGCCGCGGGACTGCTCGTAGTCGCCGCGCTGGACGTCGTACGACGGGCGTTCCGGCCGGTAGTCCTGCTGGTACGAGGAGTGCGACTCGTGGGAGTACGGCGGTGGCGGCGGCTCCTGGCCGTACGGCTCCTGCGACGGGGACGCGTACGGGTCCCGTTCCGGGAAGCCGAGGCGCTGCTGCTGCCAGCCGTAGTCGTCCTGCTGCGCGGGGCGGGGCCAGGAGCCGGGCTCGGGGCGCTGGTACTCCTGCGGATAGGCGGGCCGGGCGGTGGGGAGCTGGTCGGCGCGGTTGCGGCCGTATCCCTCGTACTCGTCGCGGTCGCGGTACTCCTCGCGGCCGCCCTGGCCGGGGGCGGGGAGCTCGGGCTCCTCGTAGCGGTGCTGGGGGCGGGCGGGCGGCGCCTGGGGTGCCTGGGGCGTCTGCGGAGCGGGGCCCACGGGTTCGCCCGCGGTGTCGTCGACGGTGATCGCGATGCGGATCGGGCGCCCGCACTCGCGGCTCAGGGTCTCGCTGACGATCGGCGCGAGGCGGCCCTCCAGTACGCCCTTCGCAAATTCGTTCGGTACGGCGAGCAGGGCCGTGTCGGCGACCAGCGCGAGCGGCTGGCAGCGCCGGATCCAGTGCTCGTCCTTCGACTCGACGCCCTGCCCGCGGCCCTCTCCGAGAAGTTGCTCCAATACACGTGGCCACACTGCGGCAAGATCGGCAGGTACGTCAGCCACAGGGCACGCTCTCTCACGAGTCCCTCGAAGGTGTGATTCGGGGACGGGTCGGGATGAAACTCGGGTGGGGCAGGGATAAGGGAACGAATCGGAGTCCAGTCACGGTAGTCAGCGCGACGGGTAGGGTTCAAGTTGTTGTCCCCAGCCTGTGGACAAGTGTCTCCCGGTCACCGCTGGTTTGACCGAATGGCGCAGTCGCACGTACCGTAACCAGGTCGAGTTGTCGATGGCTGCTGCCGCCTGCCTCCGATGGGCACAGGTCACGTCCAAGGTGATCGAAAAGCGGTGCACTCGGGCGTAACGCGAGCTACTCGTGGGCGCACGGTGACAGCCAGGACGGCACCCCGCCACCACCCGATTCTTTCTGGAGCCCCCGAGTGAGCAAGCGCACCTTCCAGCCGAACAACCGTCGCCGCGCGAAGACCCACGGCTTCCGGCTGCGTATGCGTACCCGTGCCGGCCGCGCGATTCTCGCGACCCGCCGCAGCAAGGGTCGCGCCCGTCTGTCCGCCTGATCCCGGTCAGGTCATGACATCGTGCTGCCCACCGAGAACCGGCTGAGGCGGCGCGAGGACTTCGCGACCGCGGTACGACGAGGTCGCCGGGCCGGCCGCCCGGCCCTCGTCGTCCACCTTCGTAGCGGTGCCACGGACCCGCACGCGCCTGGGGAGAGCGCTCCCCGGACACGTGCGGGTTTCGTCGTGAGCAAAGCCGTGGGTGTCGCGGTCGTGCGCAACAAGGTGAAGCGCAGGCTTCGCCATCTGATGCGCGACCGGATCGACCTGTTGCCCCCCGGTAGCCTGGTAGTCGTACGAGCGCTGCCCGGTGCGGGTGACGCCGACCATGCACAGCTGGCCCGAGACCTGGACGCCGCCCTGGCGCGGCTACTGGGAGGGGGCGCGCGATGAAGTACCCGCTGCTGGCTCTGATCAAGCTCTACCAGTGGACGATCAGTCCGCTGCTGGGGCCGGTGTGCAAGTACTACCCGTCGTGTTCCCACTACGGCTACACGGCCATCGACCGGCACGGAGCCGTCAAGGGCACGGCACTCACCGCCTGGCGCATCCTGCGGTGCAATCCGTGGTCGCTGGGCGGCGTGGACCATGTTCCGCCGCGCAAGCGCCCGCGGTGGCACGAAATGCTGCGTGCCGCCTGGCGGGCACGCAAGGGCGGGACCTCCGCCGCCGAACCGGCCACCGAAGGAAGGCCTGCTCGTCCGAGCTCGTCCGATCCTTCGAGCCCGGCCGCAGAGACCTCGCCCCATGCCCAAGGAGCATGATTAGTGGACACGATTGCCAGCCTCTTCAGCTTTATCACCTGGCCCGTCTCCTGGGTCATCGTCCAGTTCCACACGGTGTACGGGGCGATCTTCGGACCTGACACCGGATGGGCCTGGGGCCTGTCCATCGTGTCCCTGGTGGTCCTCATCCGCATCTGCCTGATCCCGCTCTTCGTGAAGCAGATCAAGGCGACGCGCGGGATGCAGACGCTCCAGCCGGAGATGAAGAAGATCCAGGAGCGCTACAAGAACGACAAGCAGCGTCAGTCCGAAGAGATGATGAAGCTGTACAAGGAGACGGGCACCAACCCGCTCTCCTCGTGCCTTCCCATCCTGGCGCAGTCCCCGTTCTTCTTCGCCCTGTACCACGTGCTCAACGGCATCGCGTCCGGCGACACCATCGGCGCGGTCAACCAGAGCCTCCTGGAGAGCGCGCAGAAGGCGCACATCTTCGGGGCTCCGCTGGCCTCCAAGTTCTTCAGCAGCGAGAGCGACGTCTCCGCGCTCGACGCCACGCTGCTGAACGTGCGGATCGTCACCGCGATCATGATCGTGCTGATGTCGGCCTCGCAGTTCTTCACCCAGCGCCAGCTGATGACGAAGAACGTCGACACCACGGTGAAGACGCCGTTCATGCAGCAGCAGAAGATGCTGATGTACGTCTTCCCGGTCATGTTCGCCGTCTTCGGCGTGAACTTCCCCGTCGGTGTCCTCGTCTACTGGCTGACCACGAACGTGTGGACCATGGGCCAGCAGATGTACGTGATCCGCAACAACCCGACGCCGGGTTCCAAGGCGCAGGCCTCCTACCTGAAGCGGCTGCACAAGAGCGTCACCGAGCACGGCAAGACCCGTAGCCGGGGTGAGAAGGCCATCGTGAAGGCCATCGTCGCCAAGGGCCGGGACCGCAACGAGGCCGAGCGGAAGTTCATCAACGGCCTGAACAAGGCGGGCATGGCGGCTCAGGCCGACGGCACCGTGGAGAAGAACGAAGCCGCTGTCGCAGCACAGAGCGCGGACGGCTCGACCGTGGCCACCGCGGCTCAGCCCAAGCGCCAGCAGCCCAAGCGGCAGAGCAAGTCCCAGCGCCAGGCCAAGCCCGCCGGCGAGGCCGAGCCGAAGACGTCGCTGACCAAGTCGGACGAGCCACAGGACGCCAAGCCGGCCGGCAAGCAGGACGCCAAGCAGGACGCCAAGCCTGCCGCCGGCGCCAAGAAGCCGGCTCAGAAGTCCGGCGGCGGTGGCCGCAGCAAGGCCCAGTCCGGACAGCGCAAGGGCCCGCAGCGGCCCAAGTCCCCGTCGAAGAAGTAAGAAGGAGTCCATCCCGTGACGGAAGGCACCACCTCCGCCGCTGCCGAGGGTGCAGACACCCTCACCCGCCTCGAGCAGGAGGGCGAGATCGCCGCGGACTACCTGGAGGGTCTGCTCGACATCGCCGACCTCGACGGTGACATCGACATGGACGTCGAGGCCGACCGTGCCTCCGTCTCGATCATCAGCGACAGCAAGAGCAGGGACCTGGAGAAGCTGGTCGGCCGGGACGGTGAGGTGCTGGAGGCTCTGCAGGAGCTCACGCGCCTGGCCGTGCACCGCGAGACCGGTGACCGCAGCCGCCTGATGCTCGACATCGCGGGGTACCGCGCCGACAAGCGCGCCGAGCTGTCCGAGCTGGGTGCCAAGGCCGCGGCCGAGGTCAGGAGCAGCGGCGAGTCCGTGCGGCTGAAGCCGATGACGCCCTTCGAGCGCAAGGTCGTGCACGACGCGGTCAAGGCCGCGGGCCTGCGCAGCGAGTCCGAGGGCGAGGAGCCGGAGCGCTTCGTCGTCGTGCTTCCCGCCTGATCGGTTCTCTCGTTCTCCGGCCCCGTCTGTTGCGCAGGCGGGGCCGAATTTTGTCAGCCTGATAGTTCTGGTGGTTCTGGTCCCGGCGCCCGGTGCGCCGGTGCCGTACGGAAGGACGGTCCCCGTGTCGGAGGCAGCGGAGCTCCCCCCTGTACCCGAGCAGGCACGAGATGTGTTCGGTGATCGCTACGCGGACGCGGTCCGCTATGCGGAACTGCTTGCCGAGGCGGGGGTGAAGCGTGGTCTGATCGGCCCGCGAGAAGTACCCCGACTCTGGGAGCGGCACCTGCTGAACTGCGCGGTGCTCTCGGAGGTCGTGCCCGAGGGAGTGACGGTGTGCGATGTCGGCTCGGGAGCCGGCCTGCCCGGTATCCCGCTGGCGCTGGTGCGGGAAGACCTGAAGATCACGCTTCTTGAGCCGCTGCTGCGCCGCACGAACTTCCTGACCGAGGTCGTGGAGCTGCTGGGCCTGGACCATGTCACCGTGGTGCGGGGCCGGGCCGAGGAGGTCATGGGCAAGCTGCCGCCGGTGCATGTAGTGACGGCCCGTGCCGTGGCTCCACTGGACCGCCTCGCCACCTGGGGCATTCCCCTGCTGCGTCCGTACGGGGAGATGCTCGCCCTCAAGGGGGACACGGCCGAGGAGGAGCTGAAGGCGGCGACCGCGGCGCTGAGCAAACTCGGTGCGGAGCGGACGTCCATCCTCCACGTCGGTGAGGGCGTCGTGGATCCCCTGTCCACCGTGGTGCGAGTAGAGGTGGGCGAGAGCCCCGGTGGTGTGCGCTTCGCCGCCAAGCGGGCCAAGGCCGCACGGACCGGTCGGGCGCGTCGACGTCGCGGATAGCGTCCGACTTCGCTCGGATGGTCAGCCGTACTCCACACAGCCGTACTCCACACAGGCCGTACTCCACACAAGCTGCCCTGCTCACGCGTGCCGGAGTGTCGCGGCAGTTCGGCATCAGCTGCTGTGCATCGTGTTTCACGTGAAACGTCGCTCACTGCTGCACGGCATCATCAGCCGCGGCCGCGCCGCGGCCGACCCCCGCGACCGGAAGCCTCTCGGGTCGCTCGGAGAGGGCACGGAGTTGTCCACAGAGGTGGATTTCTCCACAGAAGACCAGGCCTCACTGGTTCATGACCCCGGAGGCATGGGAGGCTCTGTTCATTGCGAGCCTGAAGTCGAGGAGAGTGAATCCTTGCGGTCCGACGCCAATATCGCGGGACCGATGACCGATCCGGTCCCCGGTCCCCGTACCGAGTCGATGGGGGCGGATGTTTCACGTGAAACACCGCCTCCGATGGACGACACACCGATCGGTCGTGCTGCCCAACTGGCGGTGGAGGCTCTGGGCCGCGCCGGCGAGGGGCTACCGCGACCCGAGCACACCCGGGTCATGGTCGTAGCGAACCAGAAGGGCGGTGTGGGCAAGACGACGACGACCGTCAATCTTGCCGCGTCACTCGCCCTGCACGGTGCGAGAGTCCTGGTCGTCGACCTCGACCCGCAGGGCAACGCCTCCACCGCGCTGGGGATCGACCATCACGCCGATGTGCCCTCCATCTACGACGTGCTGGTCGAGAGCCGACCGCTCTCGGAAGTGGTCCAGCCGGTCCCCGATGTCGAGGGTCTGTTCTGTGCGCCTGCCACGATCGATCTCGCCGGTGCGGAGATCGAACTGGTCTCTCTGGTCGCACGCGAGAGCCGGCTCCAGCGAGCGATCACGGCGTACGAGCAGCCGTTGGACTACATCCTCATCGACTGCCCGCCCTCCCTCGGTCTGCTGACCGTCAATGCTCTGGTCGCGGGCCAGGAGGTGCTGATTCCCATCCAGTGCGAGTACTACGCCCTGGAAGGGCTGGGGCAGCTGCTGCGCAACGTCGACCTGGTGCGGGGCCATCTCAACCCCACGCTGCATGTGTCGACGATCCTCCTCACCATGTACGACGGCCGGACGCGGCTCGCGTCGCAGGTCGCGGACGAGGTGCGCAGCCACTTCGGCGAGGAGGTGCTGCGGACGAGCATTCCCCGCTCGGTCCGTATCTCCGAGGCTCCGAGCTACGGGCAGACGGTACTGACCTACGATCCAGGATCAAGTGGAGCCCTCTCCTATCTGGAGGCGGCCCGTGAGATCGCGCTGAAGGGTGTGGGTGTCACCTATGAGGCGACCCACGCCCACGTCGGCGCTCAGAACGATCCGAGCATGGTGGAGGGGACCCAGTGAGTGAGCGACGGAGGGGGTTGGGTCGCGGCCTCGGTGCACTGATCCCCAACGCCCCGACCGAGAAGTCGGTTGCCTCGGCGGCCTTGGGGAGCGCGGCTTCTGCGGTCCCTGGGGCGATGCCTCTGCTGCCGAGCGAGCGTGGGGTGGCCGCGGCGAAGGTGGCCACGCTGCAGCATGTTTCACGTGAAACCGAGGAGCCGACGGCACCGCAGGGTACCGAAGGGCTTCGGCCGCCCATGGGCGCGCACTTCGCCGAGGTTCCGCTCGACGCCATCACGCCGAACCCGAAGCAGCCGCGCAAGGACTTCGACGACGACGCGCTGGCCGAGCTCGTCACCTCCATCCGAGAGGTCGGTCTCCTCCAGCCGGTTGTCGTTCGGCCGACGGAGCCCGGGCGCTACGAGCTCATCATGGGTGAGCGGCGCTTCCGCGCCTGCCGAGAGCTGGAGCTGGAGGCCATCCCGGCGATCGTGCGGGCGACGGAGGACGAGAAGCTCCTTCTGGACGCGCTTCTGGAGAACCTGCACCGCGCTCAGCTGAATCCGCTGGAGGAGGCCTTCGCCTACGACCAGTTGCTGAAGGACTTCAACTGCACGCATGACCAGCTGGCGGACCGTATCGGCCGCTCTCGCCCGCAGGTGTCCAACACCCTGCGGCTGCTGAAGCTCTCCCCGAAGGTGCAGAACCGGGTGGCCGCAGGTGTGCTCTCCGCGGGGCATGCGCGAGCCCTGCTGTCCGTCGACGACCCGGAGGAGCAGGATCGCCTGGCGCATCGCATCGTGGCCGAAGGGCTCTCGGTGCGGTCGGTCGAAGAGATCGTGACCCTGATGGGTTCCCGGCCGCAGAAGCCCCAGCGGGCCAAGGGCCCACGGGCCGGCTCCCTGGTCTCCCCGGCGCTCTCGGACCTCGCGACGCGGCTCTCGGACCGCTTCGAGACGCGTGTGAAGGTCGACCTGGGGCAGAAGAAGGGCAAGATCACCGTGGAGTTCGCCTCCATGGACGACCTTGAGCGAATCCTCGGCAGTCTCGCTCCCGGGGAGGGCCCCGTACTGCAGAAGGGCCTCCTGGAGGACGAGGACGAGGACGGGGACGGGGACGTCGAGTCCTGATCGGCTGTCTTGAGGGCGGGCCGTGTCCGGTGCATACCGGAACACGGTCCGCCCTTTGCTTTGCGTCGGTGTCGGGTCCACCGCATCGTGGATACGATGCGAACGGGAGAGCGTTGTCACCTGGCGGTACCTCTGGGAGGAAGGCAGGGGCCATGCGAACGATGAGCCGCACCGAATGGGTGAGCGCGGGCTTGGGGCTGGGCGCGGTCGGTGGGTTCATCGGCAGCCTGCTCAGGGAACGGAGCGCTCTGACAGCCGCCCGCGACGCGGCAGGGGAAGGAAGCGAGGAACAGCCTTCATGGGGCGCCGGCTCGTACCGCTCACGCTGGACAACCTTCAGGACCTTCCCCAGCGCTGTCGCTCGTGCGTCTTCTGGGAACTGGACCCCGTCAGCGGCGAGGCCGCGGTAGAGGCCGGTACGCCGGCCCTGGAGAAGGAGTCCTGGATCTCCGCCGTGCTGCTGGACTGGGGATCCTGCGGACGGGTGGTCTACGTCGACGACGTGCCGGTGGGCTTCGTTCTCTACGCACCGCCCGCGTATGTGCCGCGCTCGGCCGCTTTCCCCACCAGCCCGGTCTCCTCCGACGCGGTTCAGCTGATGACCGCGTTCGTGATGCCGGGGTACCAGGGCCAGGGGCTGGGTCGGGTGATGGTCCAGACGGTCGCCAAGGATCTCCTGCGTCGTGGCTTCAAGGCCATCGAGGCGTTCGGTGATGCCCGCTGGAAGGAGCCCGCCTGCGTTCTGCCGGCGGAGCATCTCCTGGCGGTGGGCTTCAAGACGGTCCGACCGCATCCCCGGCACCCGCGACTGCGGCTGGATCTTCGCTCCACGCTGTCCTGGAAGGAAGACGTGGAGATGGCACTGGACCGCCTGCTCGGCGCCGTGCAGAAGGAGCCGGCGCTGCGGCCGCTGTAGCTCGGCACCGGAGACCGCTGTACAGCGAATGGGCCGACCCGTTCGGGTCGGCCCATTCGTGTTTCACGTGAAACGTCAGTCGGCGATGAAGTCCTCAAGGTCGCGGACGATCGCGGCCTTCGGCTTCGCACCGACGATGGTCTTGGCGACCTCGCCACCCTGGTAGACGTTCAGGGTCGGGATGGACATGACGCCGTACTTGGCGGCCGTACCCGGGTTCTCGTCGATGTTCAGCTTGACGATCTCGATCTTGTCGCCGTACTCGGCGGCGATGGCCTCGAGGGACGGCGCGATCTGGCGGCACGGACCGCACCAGGCGGCCCAGAAGTCCACCAGGACGGGCTTGTCGTTCTTGAGGACGTCCTGCTCGAAGGAGTCGTCGGTCACATGCTTCAGGGTGCCGGCCACGGCGGGCTCCTAACTGGTTGGTGCGAGGGATGGGGTGGTCAGACGGCGGTCTTCTCGGGCTCCGCCTTGTCCTCGTCGCTGAGGGCGGCGAGGAAGCGCTCGGCGTCGAGCGCGGCGGAGCAGCCGGTGCCCGCAGCGGTGATCGCCTGACGGTAGGTGTGGTCGACCACGTCACCGGCCCCGAAGACACCCGTCAGGTTGGTGCGCGTCGAGGGCGCGTCGACCTTCAGGTAGCCCTCCGGGTCCAGGTCGAGCTGGCCCTTGAAAAGCTCGGTGCGCGGGTCGTGGCCGATCGCGATGAACAGGCCGGTCACCGGCAGATCGGAGAGTTCGCCGGTCTTGACGTTGCGCAGCTTCAGGCCCGCCAGCTTCTGGTCGCCCTGGACCTCGGCGACCTCGCTGTCCCAGACGAACGTGATCTTGGGGTCGGCGAAGGCACGCTCCTGCATCGCCTTGGAGGCGCGCAGGGTGTCCCGGCGGTGGACGATCGTCACGGACTTCGCGAAGCGGGAGAGGAAGGTGGCCTCCTCCATCGCGGTGTCCCCGCCGCCGATCACGGCGATGTCCTGGTCCTTGAAGAAGAAGCCGTCACAGGTCGCGCACCAGGAGACACCGCGACCGGACAGCGCGTCTTCGTTCGGCAGGCCGAGCTTGCGGTGCTGCGAGCCGGTGGTGACGATGACGGCCTTGGCCCGGTGGACCGTACCCGCGGTGTCGGTGACGGTCTTGATCTCACCGCTGAGGTCGACGGCCACGACGTCGTCCGGGATCAGCTCGGCCCCGAAGCGCTCCGCCTGGGCCCGCATGTTGTCCATGAGCTCGGGGCCCATGATGCCGTCCTGGAAGCCGGGGAAGTTCTCCACCTCGGTGGTGTTCATCAGCGCTCCGCCCGCGGTGACGGCACCCTCGAACACCAGCGGCTTCAGGGACGCTCGCGCGGTGTAGAGCGCCGCCGTGTAGCCGGCGGGCCCGGAGCCGATGATGATCACGTTTCGGACGTCGCTCACGGCTTCATTCCTCGTCTCTGGACTGCGTCTTCAGGGCCGGGTGGAGCTGCACTCGGAACTCTCACCCCACCTAACGGATCCTACGGGGCGCGCATTCCCGCTGTGCCCGGGCACACGGCGCCAGAGCCCCACTGCCTGGCGAGGCGGAGGAAGGGCCGCTACGAACGCGCGTAGGAGTGCTCGAGAAGGATCTTGGCCTTGCCTACCGCGGGCTGCTTCACGCACGTCGTCTCGACGATGTAGGCGGTGACCCGGGTGTCATTGGTGGCGTCGGGCAGTACCACCAGCAAGGCTTCCCTGCCCTTGTAGACGCCCGGCTCCGTGGCGATCACAGCGTCGTCGCGACCGATGCCCTTGCGGATGCACTCGGGGACGGTCGGTTGCTTGAAGACATGGTTCTCGGCGGCCTCGCCACCGTTCTCGGACTCCATGCCGAAACTGCGCGGGGTACGTGATCCGCCGCTCTCGGTACTCCCGTCCGCGAGGAGACCGGAGACCTTGTCCTGGAGCCGGCCCTCGGCGAAGGTGTCCGGGAGCGCGGTCTGCGGCTCGTGGGCGGTGTCGTGGGAGGGGCTCTCTCCGGTGAGGGTGGACACGATGACCGAGCCGAGTCCGATCGCGGCAGCGGCGGCCACGGCGCCGAGTACGGCGATCCTGCGCCGACCGCTTCGGCGGCGGTCCTTGCGGCCGGGTCCGGTGGAGGAGGGGCGCGCGTGCCCGGCGGGCCGGTCGGTCGGTGTCGATGTTTCACGTGAAACACGTGGGCCGTCGCCGCCCCCCGGCAGGGGCTCGTTCGCCAGGGCGGCGTCGATACGGGCGGCCACGTCGTCCGGCATGGGCGTCGGGGAAGGCAGGGTGCCGAGCAGCCCCTGGATCTCTTCCAGCGAAGCGTAGACGTCCGCGCAGAGCTCGCAGCCTTCCAGGTGCCGCCGTACGTCGGTGGTCCGTGTGCTCGGGAGGAGGCCTTCGGCGAGGTCGGAGATCTCCGCGACGTCGGGGTGCCCGGTCATGTCTGTCGTCGACGATGTCACGCTCGTCCACCTCCGCCCTTCACTGCGGCTGAATCACTCGGCCCTGCTTCCGGCGGACCCGCACGCCGCGGTCCCGCTGCCGGTGGGACGGATGCCCCCGGCGTCCGGTTCCGCTCCGGGCCAGGCTTCCTGCCGTCTCCGCTGCCGTCCGGACGAAGGTGGGTGATCAGCGGCAGGAGCCTGGCTCTGCCACGGGCACACCGGCTCTTGATCGTGCCACTCGGCACGTCGAGGATGCGGGCGGCCTCCGCGACGGGATAGCCCTGCATGTCGACCAGGACGAGAGCGGCCCGCTGGTCGGCGGGCAGGGTGCCCAGGGCCTCCAGCAGCTGGCGGTGCAGGTCGTTGCGCTCCGCGGGAGCGGAGGCCGACTCGTGCGGCTCCAGCAGCTGCTCCAGGCGTTCGGTGTCGTCGACGGGCGCGGTCTTCCGCGAGGCGGCCTTGCGAGCACGGTCCAGACAGGCGTTCACCGTGATCCGGTGCAGCCAGGTGGTGACGGCCGCCTGTCCGCGGAAGGTGTGGGCGGCCCGGTAGGCGGAGACGAGCGCGTCCTGGACGGCGTCGGCGGCCTCCTCGCGGTCCCCCAGTGTCCGCAGGGCCACTGCCCAGAGCCGGTCCCGGTGACGGCGCACAAGCTCACCGAAGGCGTCGGGGTCGCCCTCGACGTGGCGGGCGAGCAGTTCCTGGTCGGTCACACCGTCATGACTCGCGCCGCCCGCCATCACACCCCTCTCCCTGCGGTAGGTGCCGTCAGCTGGTCACCTTGATGTCGGCGACCCGGCCCCGGAACTGCCCGTCCGTCACCGGCAGCTTGGTCAGCCAGACCAGAAGGTAGCGGGTCTGCACCGCCTTGTCCGGCTTGAGGTCCACCGTCGTACCGTTTCCGCCGGCGACCTTCTCGTATCCCTCGAAGGACTGCGGTTCCGAGTCCGTGGCCCCGGCGGAACGGAGTTCCACCGAAGTGTCGCCACCGAACGTCAGAGCCACCCTGCCGACCCGTTGCACCTTGCCGAGGTCGACCACGATGCCCACACCCGGCTTCAGCCGCCCGAAGTCGGCGCTCGCGTAGTGGCTCGTCTGCCAGTAGGTTCCGGGGTCGCCGTCGTAGGCCTTGCCGACGTTTTCCGGGTACTCGGACCCGTCTGACCCGAACGGGTCGTAGTCGTGTGCGCCCGCGATGGTGATGGGTCGGCTGACCGGCTCCTTCGGGCTCTTGTCATTGTCGCCGTCCACCGTCTGCGTCTGGTTCGGGTCGTCGGCCTTGCCGCCCCGTTCCATGAGCGCATCGGCGAGCTGCCAGCTGCCGAGTCCGAGTGCGGCGATCAGCAGGGCCGACACACCCCACTTCAGGGCCTTGCCGGTACGGCTCTGCAGCGGGGGCGGCGGCGCCGGCACGGGCTGGGTGACACCGGGGCGCGGCGCCGGGCGGCCGTACGCGCCCTGCTGGTAGGCCGTGCGCTGGTACTGGGGCGGTGCGGTGTACGCCGGCTCCGGCGGGCGGATGCGCGGCATCTCGCCGATCGCCTTCACCAGTTCCTCCGGCGTGGTGCACGGAGACTCGTGCCGGGAAGCGGTGGCACCGTCGTTGGCGAGCGCCCGCATCGCCAGTTCGGACAGGCCGCGGTGGACGCCGGCGCGTACCTGGTCCGGCGGGATCAGCCCGATGTCCTTGGGCAGACCTGCCAGACCGTGCGCGTCGCTCTCGTACGGCCAGCGCTGGGTGAGCGTGGCGTACAGCAGGGCTCCGATGGCCTCGGTGTCGGTGCGCTGCGGAGTGTCGGAACTGATGCCGCGCAGTGCGGCGTTGACGGCCAGCCCGCGGATCCGCCACTGGCCCGTCGACGTACGCAGCACCGCGTTGGGGCTCAGGCGCAGATGGGCGAGGCCCTCCCGGTGCGCGGCCGCCATGGCCGACGCGACCTGACTGACCATCTGGTAGGCGTCGTACACCTCCAGCGGCCCGGCGGCGAGGAGAGCGGTCAGCTCGGTGGCATCGGGGAGCCACTCGTGCACGACGTAGACGAGGTCGTTGTCCTCGACGGCGTCCAGCACCTGGACGAAGCGAGGGTCGCCGAGCAGGGCGGACGAGCGTGCCGCGGCCAGCACGGACCGGGCGCGCGCGTGGTCCGCGGGGAGGAGGTGGACTCCGACGGCGCGGCGCAGCTTCTCGTCGACGGCCCGCCAACTGCTGAAGCCGTCCAGACGGGTGACGCACTCCTCGAGGCGGTAGCGTCTGGCGAGCTTGTGCCCGCTGTGCAGTTCGGGAGGCGAGGTCTTGCCGGACTCCTCGCTCGTGGGGTTCCCCTGTGCCTCGTCGCTGTCCGTGTCCCGCTCCCGGTTGTTGGCCACCCCGTCGGCCGTGGACTGGTCCGCCTGTGCGGTCAGCGGCTCATCGCCGCTGTTGTCTGCCACGTCGACGGCAGCTGTGCTCCGTTCCGCCACCGTCGTTCCTGCCTCCCCATTCCGTGCGCGTCGGCCGACTCCCGATCCGCGCGTCCGACGCCGAACCCAATTGTGCCCACAGTCCGCCGCTAAGCACGACACACAGCGGCGGACGATGGTTGTGCGCCTACCCCGGGTCTCAGCGTCCCAGGCGTCCGCGCACCATGCCGACCAGAGAGTTGACCTCTTCGATGCGCATGCGGCGGGCGGCGACGAAGAAGACACCGAACAGGAGCACTCCGCCGGCCAGCAGCGCGGCGAACGATCCCACGACGCCCTGGCCGAGTGAGCGGCTGATCGCGTAGCAGGCGGCGCCACCGACCAGGGCGGCCGGGACGGACGCGATGCACAGCCGGGCGTACGTACGCAGCACCCGCGCGCCGTCCAGGTCTCCGCCGAGCCGCTTGCGCAGCCTGCGCCAGGCGACGCCCACGCCGATCACGTAGGCCAGGCCGTAGGAGGCGGCCATGCCGACGACGGCCCAGCGCGAGGGCAGCAGGAGGTAACACAGGCCCGAGGCGGCGGCGTTGACCACGGCCACGATGACGGTGTTGTAGAAGGGCGTACGGGTGTCCTCGTAGGCGTAGAAGGCGCGCAGGACGACGTACTGCACGGAGTAGGGGATGAGGCCGAGACCGAAGGCCATCAGCATGTAGCCCATGTTGGTGGCCGCGCCCGTGCCCGAGGAGCCGAAGATCAGTGTGCACATCGGGATGCCGAGCGCGACGAAGCCGAAGGAGACCGGCACGATGGCGACGGCCGTGGTGCGCAGCCCCTGGGAGATGTCGTCGCGGACCGCTCCCCCGTCCTCCTCGGACGCCGAGCGCGAGATGCGCGGCAGCAGGGCGGCCATCAGAGAGACGGTGATGATGGCCTGTGGCAGCCCCCAGATGAGCTGGGCGTTGGCGTAGGCGCTGTAACCGGTGCCGGCGAGGTCGGTGTCCGTGACCGACGCCGTGGCGAGCTGGATGACGACGAGGGCACCCGCCTGGTTGGCGAGGACGAACAGGATCGTCCACTTGGCGAGCATGGCGGCCTTGCCGAGGCCGTGCCCCCTCCAGTCGAACCGCAGTCGCAGCTTGAACCCGGTCTCGCGGAGGTAGGGAATCATCGCCAGGGACTGGACGACGAGGCCGAGCAGGATGCCGATTCCGAGGAGTTTCTTGCCTTCCGGCGGGATGGTCGCGACCGTCATTCCGGAGTCGGCGGCCGTGCCGTAGACCCAGAGGAACATGCCGAGGGTGACGATGATGACGATGTTGTTCAGGACCGGGGTCCACATCATCGCGCCGAACCGTCCACGGGCGTTGAGGATCTGCCCCATCACCACGTGGACGCCCATGAAGAAGATGGACGGCAGGAAGTACCGGGTGAAGGTGACGGCCGTCTCGTTGGCCGCGGGATCCGAGGCGACCGGGTTCGACAGCGCGCGAACCAGCAGGGGGGCCGCCAGCATGCCCAGCGCGGTGAGGATGCCGAGGGCCACCACGACCAGGGTCAGGAGGCGGTTGGCGTAGGCCTCGCCACCGTCTTCGTCGTCCTTCATGGCGCGGACGAGCTGGGGTACGAAGACCGAGTTGAGGCCGCCGCCGACGGTGAGGATGAAGATCATCGTCGGCAGCTGGTAGGAGATCTGGAAGGACTCGCCCAGCAGGCCGAGTCCCAGGGCCGAGACGATCATCGCCGAGCGGACGAACCCGGTCAGCCGCGACACCATCGTGCCGGCCGCCATCACGGCGCTCGACTTCAGCAGGCCCCCCGCGCGCCCGCCCTTCTTGGGCGCGGCCTGGCTGGCCTGGCCAGCCGCGGGCTCGGGCTCCTGGAGTGGGGCCTCGGCCGCCTCGGGGGTGGGGGCCACCGCGTACTGGCCGGGTGCGGGCGCCGCGTGCTGCCCGGGCGTCGGAGCGGGACCGCCGTACTGAGCTGCGCCGCCGTACTGAGCTTCGCCGCCGTACTGAGCTGGGCCGCCGTACTGACCGTGTGTCTGAGCGTGCCCGTACGGATCGGGCCCCTGGTGCCCGCCGTACTGGCCCGGCCCCGCCGCCCCGCCGTACGGCCCCGGCCCCGGTGCCGGGGCAGGTGCGGGTACGCCGGCCTGGTCGTCGTACGAGGGGTGGCCGCCGCCCTGCTGCTGGTCGCGGAACAGGTGCGCGAAGGCGTCCGGCTCGTGACGCTGGTCTCCGGCCTGGCCGACCAGGTCGTCCACGCCCACGAACTGGGTGGTCCGAGGGTCGTCGCCGTACGGCAGGTACTGCGTCGGTCCCTCCGGCTCCGGGGCGGGCGTCTGGGCCCACACCCGGGGATCGGGGGCGTAGGGCGACTGGGAGGGCTGGGAGTACAGCGGCTGCTGCGGCGGGTACGTGCCCGGGGGCGGTGGGGGGTGCGCGGCGCGGTCGTAGAGCGCCTCGGAGACCGGATCCTGGGCGGAGAGGTCCTGGGCCCGGTAGGGATCCTGGTCGTAGGCGTCCTGGAGGTACATGTCCGCGGGCGGCTGCGGCGGCGTCTGGCCGGGATCCGGCGGCGGGCCCTGGGGGTGACCCGAGCCGTCCGCGGCCTGACCGCGGTCACCGTCGTACGGCGCGTTCATGGTTACCCCACCTCATCGTCCCGGGCCGACCGGCCACGACATCCTCAACGGTCCACTCTCTCACCCGTGCCGGACGGGTCGTCGCTTTCCGCTGCGGTGTCCGGTGTCGGGTCACTCGGCTGCTCCGGATCGTCCTCGGCGTTCCCCGAAGCCTCCGACTCTCCGGAATCGCCCTCCTCGCCCGACTCCGTCTTCTCGGCGGCACGGGCCGCGGCGCGCTTGCGCTGCGTGTACATCCGGAAGCCGGCGAGGACGAGCAGCAGGACGCCGCCTCCGATGACGAGCATCACGGTGGCCGTGATCTCGGTGACCTTCACGTCGAAGGTGACAGGCTTGCCGTACGGCCGCCCGTCCGTCGTGTACAGCTGGGCGATCACCGTCGCCCGGCCGTTGGCGTTGGCCGACGTGGTGAACTTCACCGACTGGCTGTGGCCGCCGGAGACCGAGATCGGCTGCTCCTCGTAGCGGGCGCCGTCGATCTCGAGGCGGGTCGGGTTCGTCGAGGTGAGCCGCAGGACCAGGGGGCCGACGTCCTGCACCAGGTTGTTCTGCACCGTCACCGGGATGGTGGCGCTGCGGCCGGAGAGCTTCGTCTCCGACTTGTCGATCAGTCTGACCCGGCCGGTCAGCCCGTCGAGGTACGACTTCACTCCGGCGCGGAACGACTCCGCCTCGGCGGCCCGGCCGCGCCACGACACGGACAGCTCCCGGTTCAGGGCGCGTCCGAAGGGGGTCACCACCCGGGACGGGTACGAGAGCACGATCTTGAAGCTGTCCAGCGCGTCCTGCGTCCGCGCGCTCTCCACGAACGCCGACCGGGGCAGCTCCTTCTTGCGCAGCGCCGACGGGTAGGAAGAGGGGCCCGGAACCTTGGTGGCGGCGTCCGGATCCGGCTTGGCCGCGGCGGCCGCCGCCAGCTTCTGGGACTGGGACCAGGTGCCGCTCTGGAGGGCCCGCAGCCCTTCGGCCATCGCGCGCGCCTGGCTCCCGGAGGGGGTGCGCTGCGGAGCGATGACCACGCTGCGCTGCTTGTCGGTCTGGAGGCCCAGACCCAGGCTCTGGGCGAGGAAGCGCTGCACGGCGAGCGTGGACGCGGACGCCGTCGTCAGGTCGCCCTCGAACGCCGTGGACATCCGGGCGTCCGCCACCACCGCCGTGGTGCCGCCGCCGATGGGGCGGGCGGCGGACGGTGTGTACGGCAGGGCGTCGGTCTCCTGGAGGCTGTCGCTGCGCGCGATCACCTTGTCGGCGCCCGCGGAGGTGGCGACCTTGACGATCGACCGGTCGACGGCGCCTTCCACGGGCCAGGCGAACTCGGTGTTCGGCTTCACATGGAGGATCGGCTCGACGGTGTTGGCGACGACGTCCGTCGCGTCCTTGAGCTGACTCAGCGAGCCGGTGACGTCCGTGCCGTTGTGGGCGAGGGACGCCAGGTCGGGGTCGGCGAAGGGGAGGGCGACGACCTCCTCGTCGGCCACCGCGTCCTGCAGGTCGGCGAGCCACTGCTTGGCGATCGTCTGGTGGGTGCCGGCGGTGGTCTGGTCCCCGTCCCGGACGCGGTAACTGCCCGTCATCGCGTCGACGGAGGCCAGCAGGTCCGGGTCGACCACCCAGGTGACGTCGAGGTCCTTGCCCAGCGTCACCATCTGGTTCAGGCGGCCGCCGGGGGAGATCTCCTTCGCCAGGTCGTCATTGAGGAAGACCGGGGTCTGCTCCTCGTTCGGTCCCGTTTCGGCGGCCATGTGCGTGGTCGAGACGAGGGGCCACAGCGCCGTGGTCTTGGTCCTGGTGTCGGCCTCGTCGGGCTGCCAGGGCAGGAAGGTCCGCTGGATGCCGAGGATCTGCTCCCACGGCTGCGCGGAGGTCTCCCCGGACAGCGAGACCGCGAATTCGTAGACGCCGTCGCTGCCGAGGTTCAGCTCGTCGACCGGCACCGAGATGTTGAAGTGCTCCGCCACGCCGGGAGTGAGCTTGGAGAACTTCTCCGTGTACTTGTTGTCGATCTCCGGGGAGATGGACCTCTGGAGATCGTCGCTGTCCTTGGCGATCGCGTCGACCGACGAGCGGGTGACGAGCTGTGGGCCCACGCGCAGGCCCACATGGGCGTCGGTGACGGTCCGCTTGCCGTGGTTGGTCACGGTGCCCGACACGGTCACCGTGTCCCCGTCCGTGGGCGCGGAAGGGGTGAGCGAGTCGACGGCCACGGCCACCGAGCCCGAGTCGGAGTCGGCCAGGGCAGCGGCCGCCTCGTCGGCGTGCGCCGAGCCGGCGGCGGGCAGCTGGACCAGACCGGCCAGCAGCGGCGCCCCGGCGAGCAGCGCCGTGGTGCGCCGGAGCCACCGGCGGGCAGGTGAGGCACTGGTCCCCTGGAAGTCTGCCGCCTCGGCCACGCGCTCGCCCGTCCCTCGTCGTGATCAGTGGTCGTCGGAATGTGCGTCCACGCATGGTAACGAGGTGCGACGAGGGGAAGTGCCGCGGACTACGTCACAAGATCCGCTGCCAGGCTGGTCTTCCCTCTATGTGTGCCTATAGAGGGAGCGGTACGAAAGCGGGGGATTCGGTGCGCGATCAAAGGGGGCGCCTGTCTCCGTCAAGGCCACGTACCCTGTTTTGTTGTGCCGAACGCCAACGAAGTCAGCCCCAGTGTCCTGAGCCAGGAGCAGCACCACGCGGCGGGTGAGCCGCTGCGGGTCGCCCCTGTCGCCGACGATCTCGCCCGCCGTTTTCAGGAGGCCGGGTTCTCGCTCGCCCTGGTCGGCGGCTCGGTCCGGGACGCCCTGCTCGGGCGGCTCGGCAACGATCTGGACTTCACCACCGAGGCCCGTCCCCAGGACGTTCTGAAGATCATGCGTCCCTGGGCGGACGCGGTCTGGGAGGTCGGGATCGCCTTCGGCACGGTCGGGGGGCAGAAGGACGGCTGGCAGATCGAGGTGACCACCTACCGCTCGGAGGCGTACGACCGCACCTCGCGCAAGCCCGAGGTGTCCTACGGCGACTCCATCGAGGAGGACCTCGTCCGGCGTGACTTCACGGTGAACGCGATGGCCGTCGCGCTTCCGGAGAAGGTGTTCATCGACCCGCACGGCGGACTCGACGACCTCGCGGCCCGGGTGCTGCGCACTCCGGGTACTCCCGAGGACTCCTTCTCCGACGACCCGCTGCGGATGATGCGGGCCGCGCGCTTCGCCGCGCAGCTCGACTTCGAGGTGGCGCCGGAGGTGGTCAAGGCCATGCAGGACATGGCCAGGCGCATCGACATCGTCTCCGCCGAGCGGGTCCGGGAGGAGCTGAACAAGCTCATCCTCTCCCCGCACCCGCGCAAGGGGCTGAGCCTGCTGGTGGAGACGGGCCTCGCCGAGCGGGTCCTGCCCGAGCTGCCGGCCCTGCGGCTGGAGCGGGACGAGCACCACCGGCACAAGGACGTCTACGACCACACCCTCATCGTCCTGGAGCAGGCGATGGCCCTGGAGAGCGAGGGACCGGACCTGACCCTTCGCCTGGCCGCCCTGCTGCATGACATCGGCAAGCCGCGCACCCGCCGCTTCGAGCAGGACGGCAGGGTCTCCTTCCATCACCACGAGGTGGTCGGGGCCAAGATGACGAAGAAGCGCATGCTCGCGCTCAAGTACTCCAACGACCTGGTGAGGGACGTCTCACGCCTGGTCGAGCTGCATCTGCGCTTTCACGGCTATGGCACGGGCGAGTGGACGGACTCCGCGGTCCGCCGCTACGTCCGGGACGCCGGCCCGCTGCTCGACCGACTCCACAAGCTGACGCGGTCGGACTGCACGACGCGCAACAAGCGCAAGGCTTCGGCCCTCTCTCGCGCGTACGACGGTCTGGAGGAACGGATCGCGCAGCTTCAGGAGCAGGAGGAGCTCGACGCGATCCGCCCGGACCTGGACGGCAACCAGATCATGGAGATCCTCGGTGTCCGTCCTGGGCCGGCCGTCGGGCAGGCGTACAAGCACCTACTGGAGCTTCGCCTGGAGAACGGGCCGATGGGGCACGACGCGGCGGTGGCGGCGCTGAAGGAGTGGTGGGCTCAGCACCCCGACAACGCATGAGAACGGGCGGCACGTTTCACGTGAAACGTGCCGCCCGCGGGGGTCATGTTTCACGTGAAACATGACCGTGAAGCAGAAGACCGTGATGCAGAAGACCGTTAAGCAGAAGACCGTTAAGCAGAAGACGGAGAGCGTCTCTCGCCTCAGGCCTTGCCGAGGCAGAGCAGGAACTCCTCGCCGTCGCCGGTCTCGGCGTAGAAGCCGGTGGCTCCGTCGACCTTCCGGCACTCCGTCTCGGCGGTCAGCGACGTGAAGTGGCCCTTCACCTTCGACAGCACCTTGCCCTCGGCCTCCGAGGAGGAGCAGTCCACGACCTCCATGCGGTCCGAGGACGACGACGCGGACTTCAGGCAGTCACCCACGCCGGCCTGGTCGGCGTCGTCCCGGCTGGCGATGTAACCGCCGACCGCGACACCCACGACGACCACCGCGATGACGATGTTCTTGATCGTCTTGAAGCTCGGCTTGCGGCGGGCCGGCTGCGGCGGCACCGGGGCGTACGGCGCGCCCTGCTGCGGGAAACCGGGCTGACCGGGCTGACCGGCCTGCTGCGGGAAGCCCGGCTGCCCCTGGGCGTAGGGGTTCTGACCCTGAGGCTGCTGCGGAGCCTGCGGCTGGTTCTGCGCGAACGGGTTGCCCTGGGGCGGCGGCTGGGTGGTCACTGGGGGTCCCCCTGAAATAGGTGCGTGTCGCGGACATGCCCGCGAGATAAGACGCACGTAAGCTACCGGGTCCCACTGACAACTCTGTAGTCCGGTGGGGCTCTGTGTCACTGATGTGACACTTGCCGGCCCTCAAACCGGGCCATAGCTGCCGCAACCACTCCGTAGATCGCGGCGACCGTCACGACCAGCGGCACCGACCGGCCGTCCGCCGGCAGCATGAGCGCGGCCACCCCGGCCGCGCCGACGAAGGCCACGTTGAACAGCACGTCGTAGACGGAGAAGATCCGGCCCCGGTAGGTGTCGTCGACCGAGGACTGCACGACCGTGTCGGTCGCGATCTTCGCCCCCTGTGTCGTCATTCCCAGCACGAACGCGGCGGCCAGCAGGGGCGCCGCCGCGAACGGCAGGCCCAGCGCCGGCACCAGCACGGTGGCGAGCGCCGCGCACACGGCCATCCAGCGGCCGGGCCCCAGTCGTCCCGCCGCCCAGGGGGTGACCACCGCCGCCGCGAAGAAGCCCGCCCCGGAGACCCCCAGTGCCAGCCCCAGCAGGGCGAGTCCCTCGTCCGTGTCCGAGGTCAGGGAGTACCGGCACAGCATCAGCAGCATGACCAGCAGGGCGCCGTAGCAGAACCGCATCAGCGTCATGGCCGCGAGTGCCCAGGCCGCTTCCCGGCGGGCGGGGGCGGCGAGGTGACGCACGCCCGCCGCCAGGTCGCGGGCGGTGCCGTTGAGCGCCGAGGTCAGCCTGGGCGGCACGAGTGCCCGGTCGGGGCCCAGCAGTTCCACGGCGATCCGCAGCGAGGCCAGGGCTCCGCACAGATAGAGGCCGGCGGCGAGCAGCACCACGGCGGCGTCGGAGTCCGAGACCACGAGGCGTACGACGAAGGCGAGGCCGCCGCCCGCCGTGGCGGCCAGGGTGCCGGCCGTCGGGGAGAGCGAGTTGGCGATCACCAGGCGCTCGGCGTCGACGACCCGGGGCAGCGCGGCGGACAGGCCCGCCAGCACGAAGCGGTTGACGGCCGTGACGCAGAGTGCGGAGACGTAGAAGAGCCAGTCGGGGACGGAGGCGATCATCAGAACCGCCGTCACCGTGGCCAGCACGGCGCGCAGCAGGTTGCCGTACAGGAAGACCTGGCGGCGGCGCCAGCGGTCCAGCAGCACACCGGCGAACGGGCCCACCAGGGAGTACGGGAGCAGCAGGACCGCCATCGCGGAGGCGATCGCGGCGGGCGAGGTCTGCTTCTCCGGGGAGAACACGACGTAGGTGGCGAGCGCGACCTGGTAGACGCCGTCGGCGCCCTGGGAGAGCAGGCGGACGGCGAGCAGGCGCCGAAACCCCTTCAGGCGCAGCAGGACGCGCAGGTCACGGACGACGGCCATGGGGCACAGCCTCACATACGGGAAGGGTCCCCGGGTCATGCGACCCGGGGACCCTCGGCAGACCGGGGTCAGCCGCTGATCAGCGCTCGACCTCGCCGGCGATGAACTTCTCGACGTTGGCGCGGGCCTCGTCGTCGAAGTACTGGACCGGCGGGGACTTCATGAAGTAGCTCGACGCGGACAGGATCGGGCCGCCGATGCCGCGGTCCTTGGCGATCTTCGCGGCGCGCAGGGCGTCGATGATGACACCGGCCGAGTTCGGGGAGTCCCAGACCTCGAGCTTGTACTCCAGGTTCAGCGGGACGTCACCGAAGGCGCGGCCCTCGAGGCGGACGTAGGCCCACTTGCGGTCGTCCAGCCAGGCGACGTAGTCGGACGGGCCGATGTGGACGTTGTCCGCACCCAGGTCGCGGTCGGGGATCTGGGAGGTGACGGCCTGCGTCTTGGAGATCTTCTTGGACTCCAGGCGCTCGCGCTCGAGCATGTTCTTGAAGTCCATGTTGCCGCCGACGTTCAGCTGCATCGTGCGGTCCAGGACGACGCCCCGGTCCTCGAACAGCTTCGCCATGACGCGGTGCGTGATGGTGGCGCCGACCTGCGACTTGATGTCGTCGCCGACGATCGGGACGCCCGCCTCGGTGAACTTGTCCGCCCACTCCTTGGTGCCGGCGATGAAGACCGGGAGGGCGTTGACGAAGGCGACCTTGGCGTCGATGGCGCACTGGGCGTAGTACTTCGCCGCGGCCTCGGAGCCCACGGGCAGGTAGCAGACGAGAACGTCGACCTGCTTGTCCTTGAGGACCTGGACGATGTCGACCGGCGCTTCGGCGGACTCCTCGATGGTCTGGCGGTAGTACTTGCCGAGACCGTCGTGCGTGTGGCCGCGCTGGACCTGGACGCCGCTGTTCGGCACGTCGCAGATCTTGATGGTGTTGTTCTCGGAGGCGCCGATGGCGTCCGCGAGATCCAGGCCGACCTTCTTGGCGTCCACGTCGAAGGCGGCGACGAACTCGATGTCACTGACGTGGTAGTCGCCGAACTGGACGTGCATCAGACCGGGGACCTTGGCCGCCGGGTCGGCGTCCTTGTAGTACTCGACGCCCTGCACCAGCGATGCGGCGCAGTTGCCCACACCGACGATGGCTACGCGAACCGAACCCATTCCGGTTGCTCCCTGTGTGTACGAGTGAGGCCCTGACTGGGCGCTCACGTGGCGGTGTCGCCGGGCGTATCCGGCCGGGGGTCGTTCCCCGGCCGGGGCAGGCCGCCCGTCGCTCCAGATGTCGTGTCCTGTTGAGCGGTCCCCTCGGCGGCGGAACCCCTCAGGTCCCGCCCCGCCCGCTCGCTCTCGATGAGCTCGTTCAGCCAGCGCACTTCGCGCTCCACGGACTCCATTCCGTGGCGCTGCAGCTCAAGCGTGTAGTCGTCGAGTCGCTCCCGGGTGCGGGCCAGTGAGGCCCGCATCTTCTCCAGGCGCTCCTCCAGCCGGCTGCGCCGGCCCTCGAGCACGCGCATGCGTACGTCTCGCGACGTCTGCCCGAAGAACGCGAAGCGGGCGGCGAAGGTCTCGTCGTCGTACGCGTCCGGGCCCGTCTGGGAGAGGAGCTGCTCGAAATGTTCCTTACCGTCGGCCGTCAACCGGTAGACGATCTTGGCGCGGCGTCCCGTGAGGGAAGCGGCGGCCTCGCCGACGTTCCCCGGTTCCTCGATCAACCAGCCGTTGGCGACCAGCGTCTTGAGGCAGGGGTAGAGCGTCCCGTAGCTGAACGCCCGGAACACACCCAGTGACGTGTTGAGCCGTTTACGCAGCTCATAGCCGTGCATCGGGGACTCGCGGAGCAGGCCGAGTACGGCGAACTCGAGGATGCCGGATCTCCGGCTCATCGTCGCCTCCTCTCGCCCTTATGCCGCGCTGATGTATCGAGTCGATACATCAGCACGATAGAACGAGCTTCTGCGTGCGACAAGGGGGGAACTGGTGAACGGGATCACATCAGGGTTTCATCGCGAGCAAGTTGCCTGATTTGAGGTGAACTTCGGGCCGCGGGGGTTTTGACGGTGCGTAGTGTGTGCGCCATGCAAACCACCGGGAACCGAGTGACGTCTGGGGGCGTCCCTGTCCCTGGTGCAGTACGGGTGAATGCGGAAGGGGCCGCATCCGTACTTCGGGGGGACCGGAAACCAGCCGCCTTTACCAGGCGCGCAAAGGTGCGCCTGCCCGAGGAGTAGTCGTTCGATGAGCGAGCACCGTCGCAAACCGCCGCAGCCGCAGGGAGGCGGACGTGCCGCGGCCCGACGCGGTCAGTCCGGCTCGTCCTCCGGCCGCCGTGCGGCACCGCGAGGCGCCACAGGGTCTCCGTCCGGCTCGTACGGTCCGGAGAACGAGGAGCCTGCGTACGGGAGCCGCGCCGAAGCCCGGCGCGCGGCACAGCGGAACGGGGGCGGCCGTCGCAGAGCGGCCGAGCCGGGCCGCGGCGGCCGGCGAGGGGCACCCGGCGGTCCGGCAGGGCCCGGGCGGGGCCGGGCCGCGGCGCCCGGCAAGAAGCGCATGATCGACTACCCGCGCCACAACAAGGACGGGTGGCAGCGCTGGGTGCCCTCCTGGAGGCTCGTCTCCGGGCTGTGCATCGCGTTCTTCGGCTGCCTGGTCGGCGCCGCCGGCCTCGCGTATGCCATGGTGAGCGTCCCCGTCATCGACGAGAGTGCCACCGCGCAGAACAACGTCTACTACTGGGCCGACAACACCCAGATGGTGGCCACGGGCGGTGACCGCAACCGCCAGAGCGTCAATCTCTCGCAGATTCCCAAGGCGATGCGCAATGCGGTCATCTCCCAGGAGAACAAGACGTTCTACTCCGACAGCGGCATCGACCCCAAGGGCATCGCCCGCGCCGTGTTCAACATGGCCAAGGGCGGAGACACCCAGGGTGGCTCCACCATCACCCAGCAGTACGTCAAGAACGCGATGCTGAACGACCAGTCGCAGACGATCTCCCGCAAGGTCAAGGAGATCTTCGTCTCGATCAAGGTCGGTACCGACGTCTCCAAGGACGACATCCTCGAGGGCTACCTGAACTCCGCCTACTACGGCCGCGGTGCCTACGGCATCCAGGCTGCGGCACGGGCGTACTTCAACGTCGACGCCGTCGACCTCAACCCGGGGCAGTGCGCGTTCCTGTCGGCGGTGCTCAAGGGCGCCACCTACTACGACCCGGCGGGCTCGGTGTCCATCGACCCGACGGGGGCCACGCCGGAAGCCAACAAGAAGCGCGCCCTCGCCCAGATGCAGGACACTCTCAACAAGATGGTGGAGTACGGGCATCTGAGCCAGGCGGACCGGGCCAAGTACACCGAGCTCCCCACGACGCAGAACCCGCAGTCGAACGCGAAGCTGGGCGGCCAGATCGGCTATCTCGTCAGGCTCGCCAAGTCTTCCGTGCTCAAGAGCGGCAAGGTGTCGGAGCAGCAGCTGGAGAAGGGCGGCTACTCGATCTACACGACCTTCGACAAGAAGAAGGTCGACGAGATGGAGAAGGCGGTCCAGAAGGTCTACAAGGAGAAGATCGACCCCAAGAAGCGCCCCAAGACGGACACCCACGTCCAGTTCGGCGGGGCGTCCATCGACACCCGGACCGGGGCCATCAAGGCCATCTACGGCGGCCAGGACGCCACCAAGCACTTCACCAACAACGCCGACGTGACCGGTGCCCAGGTCGGTTCGACGTTCAAGCCGTTCGTGCTCTCGGCGGCGATGAAGTGGGGCGTGCGCGACCCGGACCTCGGCCCGGTCCAGGCCCAGGACGAGCGCACCATCGTCTCTCCGAAGAGTCTCTACAGCGGCAAGAACAAACTCAAGATCAACAACTATGACGGGTCGATCTGGGAGAACGAGGACGGCGAGCAGTGGCGCCAGGAGAACGACGGCCAGGACAGCATCGGTGACCCGCCGGACTACAAGATCGACCTCCGGGAGGCGATGCGGCAGTCGGTGAACTCCGCCTATGTGCAGCTCGGCATGGACGTCGGCCTGGACAAGGTGAAGGAGGCCGCCGTAGACGCGGGGCTCCTGGAGGACAGTCTGACGGGCTCCAGCTTCCCGTCCTTCTCCCTCGGTATCTCGGACCCCAGCGCCATCCGCATGGCAGGCGCGTATGCCACCTTCGCGGAAAGCGGCAAGCAGCGCGAGCCGTACTCCGTCACGAAGGTGACGAACAAGAACGGCACGATCTACACGCACAAGGTCGAGGAGAAGCAGGCCTTCACCGCGAAGGTCTCGGACAACGTCACGGACGTCCTGAAGACCGTCGTCGAGAAGGGCACGGGCACCAACGCCCAGCTGCCCGGCCGCGAGGTGGCGGGCAAGACCGGTACCACCGACGGCAACAAGTCCGCCTGGTTCGTCGGCTACACCCCGCAGCTGTCGACCGCGATCAGCATGTACCGCTACCCGGACGACGAGTCCATCAAGAACCGTACGTTCCTGGAGATGTACGGAACGGGTGGCGAGAAGCAGATCCACGGTGCCTCCTTCCCGTCCACGATCTGGCAGGACTACATGTCGGACGCGGTCAAGGGCATGAAGGTGGAGAAGTTCCCGAAGCCGGAGCCCATCGGCGAAGTCGTCAACGACGCGCCGTCGCCGACCCCGACACCCTCTCCCTCCCCCTCTGCTTCCGAGACCGAGGAGACCACCCCGTCGCCGACTCCGTCGCCCAGCGACACGGGGACCAGTCCCTCACCTCCCGGGCCGACTGAGACCTGCGATTTCTGGGACATCAACTGCAACAACGGGGACGATGGCGGCAATGGGGACGGAGGCACCGGCCCAGGCGGCTCGGAGGGAAGTGAATCGCCTTCCCCATCGGCTTCCGAGACAGAGGGCGACGGCGGCAACAACGGAAACAGCCGTGGAAACAGCATCTTGGGACCGAACGGCTAGCTGTCCCGGAGTCACCGAGAATGGGTGTTTCACGTGAAACACCCGCATGTTCCACGTGAAACAGGGGCCGCCGCATCCACGAGGGTGCGGCGGCCCCGTCGTGTTCTCAGTCGCGTACGGCAGGATGTGCCCCATGCCCAGTGCAGAATCGACGCCAGCGAGCGTGCACGAGCCGGACCCGGTGCGGCCGACCACGGAGGACCCGGTCGCCGCAGCCGGCAGCGAGCTGATCGGCGGCCCGCTGGGACGACGCGCCCTGCTCGGTACGTCCTGGTGGACCCCCGTCCGGGTGATCGCACTCGTGGCGATCGGCATGTTCGCCCTAGGACTGGTCCAGAAGGCACCCTGCTACAACGGGGCCTGGTTCTTCGGAGCCAGCTCCCAGTACACGCACGCGTGCTACTCGGACATCCCGCACCTCTACCAGGGCCGCGGTTTCGTCGACGGGCTCGTGCCGTACTTCGACAAGCTCCCCGGCGACATGGAGTACCTGGAGTACCCCGTGCTGACCGGCCTGTTCATGGAGGTCGCGTCCTGGCTCACGCCGGGCAGCGGAAGCATCCAGCACCAGGAACAGTGGTACTGGATGGTCAACGCCGGGATGCTCATGGTCTGTGCGGCCGTGATCGCCGTCTGCGTGACCCGCACGCACACCCGACGCCCCTGGGACGGTCTGCTGGTCGCCCTGGCCCCCGCCTTCGCGCTGACCGCCACCGTCAACTGGGACCTGCTGGCCGTAGCCCTGACGGCCGCCGCCGTCCTCATGTGGTCCCGGGAGCGTCCGCTGGCCTTCGGTGTGCTGCTGGGCCTGGCCACGGCCGCCAAGCTCTACCCCTTCCTCATCCTCGGGCCCCTGCTCGTCCTGTGCTGGCGTGCGGGCAAATGGCGGGCGTTCGCAACGGCGCTGGGGGGTGCGGCCGTCGCCTGGCTGGTGGTGAACCTGCCGGTGATGCTCTACGCCTTCGACGGCTGGTCGAAGTTCTACACGTTCAGCCAGGAACGGGGCGTGGACTTCGGGTCCTTCTGGCTGATCCTCGTCCAGAACTCCGACAACCCGCCCAGCACCGAGACCGTCAACACCCTCGCCACGCTTCTGATGCTGCTGTGCTGCGGCGCCGTCGCGGCGCTCACGCTGACCGCCCCCCGACGCCCGCGCTTCGCCCAGCTCGCCTTCCTGATCGTCGCGGCGTTCATCCTCACCAACAAGGTCTACTCACCGCAGTACGTGCTCTGGCTGGTGCCGCTGGCCGCGCTGGCCCGGCCGAAGTGGCGGGACTTCCTGATCTGGCAGGCGTGCGAGGTCGCCTACTTCCTCGGTATCTGGATGTACCTCGCGTACACGACCAGCGGGGACGCCCATAAGGGATTGCCCACGGACGGCTACCACTGGGCCATCGGCCTGCACCTGCTGGGAACGCTGTTCCTCTGCGCCATGGTGGTGCGCGACATCCTGATGCCCGACCGGGACCCGGTCCGGCGGACGGGCGACGACGACCCGTCGGGCGGTGTGCTGGACGGTGCGGAGGACGTCTTCGTCCTGGGCCCCGCGGCCCGGACCGAGCGGCCCCCGGCCCACTTCGAGGGGCCCCAGGTGCACTGGGGCAAGGGCCGGCAGCCGAACGGTCCGGTCTGAGCGAACGTGTGAAGGGCCGTACACGAGGATCACGAAGACGTCGGGTACGGCCCTCCCGCCGGCGGAGCCTGCTCGCTAGCGGTCGAGGATGCGGTCGAACTGCGTGGTGGTGTGCCGAAGGTGGGCCACCAGTTCGTCACCCACCTGGGGCTCCGACGCGTCCGAGGGAACGAACAGGATCGACACCTGCATGTGCGGCGGCTCCGCGAACCAACGCTGCTTGCCGCTCCAGACGAACGGCGAGAGATTCCGGTTGACCGTGGCGAGGCCGGCCCGGGCGACGCCCTTGGCACGCGGCATGACGCCGTGCAGCGCCTTCGGGGCCTCCAGCCCCACCCCGTGCGACGTACCGCCCGCCACGACCACCAGGAAGCCGTCCGAGGCGGCCTTCTGCTGCCGGTAGCCGAAACGCTCGCCCTTGGCGACGCGCGTGACGTCCAGGACCGCCCCGCGGTACTCGGTGGCCTCGTGGTCCCCCAGCCACAGCCGGGTGCCGATCCGGGCGCGGAAGCGGGTCTGCGGGAACTGCTGCTGGAGCCGGGCCAGTTCGTCGGCCTTGAGATGGCTGACGAACATGGTGTGCAGCGGCAGCCGGGCCGCGCGCAACCGGTCCATCCAGCCGATGACCTCCTCGACGGCGTCCGAGCCGTCGGTACGGTCCAGCGGCAGGTGGATGGCGAAGCCTTCCAGCCGGACGTTCTCTATGGCGGCGTGCAGCTGCGGCAGGTCCTGCTCGCTGATGCCGTGCCGCTTCATCGAGGACATCACCTCGATGACCACGCGGGCGCCCACCAGGCCGTACACCCCGTCGATGGACGACACCGAGCGCACGACCCGGTCGGGCAGCGGAACGGGCTCCTCACCGCGCCGGTACGGCGTGAGGACCAGCAGGTCGCCGCCGAAGAAGTCCTTGATCCGGGCGGCCTCGTAGGTGGTGCCGACGGCCAGCACGTCCGAGCCCAGCCGCGTGGCCTCCTCCGCCAGCCGCTCGTGACCGAAGCCGTAGCCGTTGCCCTTGCAGACCGGAACCAGTCCGGGGAACTGCTCCTGCACGTGCTTGTGGTGCGCCCGCCAGCGCGCGGTGTCGACGTAGAGCGTGAGCGCCATGGCCGGACCTGGAACCTTTCTCGTGGCTGTCAGAGGTGCGGATCGGGGATGGGCGGTGCGGTCAGCGGCGCGACATGTAGATGTCGAGCGCCTTGTGGAGCAGCTTGTTCAGCGGGAAGTCCCACTCGCCGAGGTACTCGGCCGCCTGACCGCCCGTACCCACCTTGAACTGGATCAGGCCGAAGAGGTGGTCGCTCTCGTCCAGCGAGTCGGAGATGCCGCGCAGGTCGTAGACGGTGGCGCCCAGCGCGTAGGAGTCGCGGAGCATGGCCCACTGCATGGCGTTCGACGGCCGGACCTCGCGGCCGATGTTGTCGGAGGCGCCGTAGGAGTACCAGACGTGTCCGCCGACGACCAGCATGGTCGCCGCCGACAGGTTGACCCCGTTGTGCCGGGCGAAGTACAGCCGCATGCGGTTGGGGTCCTCGTTGTTGAGGGCCGCCCACATGCGCTGGAAGTACGACAGCGGGCGCGGCCGGAAGTGGTCGCGCACGGCCGTGATCTCGTACAGGCGCTGCCACTCCTCCAGGTCGTGGTAGCCGCCCTGGACGACCTCGACACCGGCCTTCTCGGCCTTCTTGATGTTGCGGCGCCACAGCTGGTTGAAGTTCTTGTGGACCTCTTCCAGGGAGCGGTTGGCCAACGGCACCTGGAAGACGTAACGGGGCTGCACGTCGCCGAAGCCGGCGCCGCCGTCCTCGCCCTGCTGCCAGCCCATGCGGCGCAGCTTGTCGGCCACTTCGAACGCGCGCGGCTCGATGTGGTCCGCTTCTATGTCCCGCAGTCGCTTGACGTCCGGGTCCTGGATGCCCTTCTTGATCGACGTCGCGTCCCAGCGCCGGATGATCACCGGCGGGCCCATCTTCACCGAGAAGGCGCCCTGCTGCTTGAGGTGCGCCAGCATCGGCTCCATCCAGTCCTGGAGGTTCGGCGCGTACCAGTTGATGACCGGGCCCTCGGGGAGGTAGGCGAGGTAACGCTTGATCTTGGGCAGCTGCCGGTACAGGACGAGACCCACACCGACCAGCTCACCGGTCCGGTCGTCGAACCAGCCGAGGTTCTCCGAGCGCCATTCCGCCTTGACGTCCGCCCATGCCGGGACCTGCATGTGACTCGCCGCAGGCAGGCTCTGGATGTAGGCCAGATGCTGCTCGCGACTGATGGTCCTCAGGGTCAGGCTCATTCGGGGCGCTCCTCGGGCTGGTGTGTCCCCATGGGTACAGGGGCTCCGGCTCTCGCGCGAAGCCTACTGCGCCCGGTGAGCGCCCCGTCCGGCGTACGGCCGGAAGGACTCGTGCGGCGGGCGGCCGCCGAGGAGCATCAGCCGACGGGCATCAGCCGATGAGCCCGCCGTGGTAAATGCCGAAGAACAGCCCGAGTGCGGAGGCGCCGAGTCCGAGTACCAGGCCGAAGCGCTCCCGTGTCGTCTCGGACACGTACTGGCCGTACCCGCCGGTCAGGACACCGAGCAGTCCTGCCCAGGAGGTCAGGACGTGCAGTCCCCGGAAGCTCGCGGTGGCCAGGGCGAGCACCCCGAGGACCAGGGTCACGGCCAGCAGCGAGTCCTGGAGGGGGTGTCGTTTGCCGTCGGTGGCCAGCAGGCCGGTCCGGGGCCTGGCGGGTCGCATGATCTGTGCCATGGAGAACCTCCTGCCGAAGGCAGTGTGTTTTAGCCCTCACATCCCTGACTACCGATTGTGTCCCCCCGGGGCCGGATTTCAACCGCAGGGCGACGGCCGGGTACGCTGTACCTTCCGCACCGGTGTCTGTTGCCGGCCCCGGCCGGGCCACCTCCTCGGAGGAGGCCCGATTGTCAGTGGGTCCTGGTTAACTCGTTGATGCCGGTGCGAACGCATCGCAACCCTCCTGCCACGGAACGACCGTGGCCGCTGAGTCCAAAGGAGGTGGGTTCCACATGCGTCACTACGAGGTGATGGTCATCCTCGACCCCGATCTCGAGGAGCGCTCTGTCTCCCCGCTGATCGAGAACTTCCTCTCTGTCGTCCGTGACGGCGGCGGAAAGGTCGAGAAGGTCGACACCTGGGGCCGTCGTCGTCTCTCGTACGAGATCAAGAAGAAGCCCGAGGGCATCTACTCGGTCATCGACCTGCAGGCCGAGCCTGCGGTCGTCAAGGAGCTCGACCGCCAGATGAACCTGAACGAGTCGGTCCTCCGGACCAAGGTCCTCCGTCCCGAGATGCACTGAGCCTTCCCGCTCAGCTGATCCCGGGATTCGAGTAGCAGCAACCAAGCAGCCAGAGCAGCAAACCCGCCGAGAGGTTCCCCATGGCAGGCGAGACCGTCATCACGGTCGTCGGCAATCTTGTCGACGACCCCGAGCTGCGCTTCACCCCGTCCGGTGCGGCCGTCGCGAAGTTCCGCGTCGCGTCGACTCCCCGCACCTTCGACCGCCAGACGAACGAGTGGAAGGACGGCGAGAGCCTCTTCCTGACCTGCTCGGTCTGGCGTCAGGCGGCGGAGAACGTCGCCGAGTCGCTCCAGCGAGGCATGCGCGTCATCGTGCAGGGCCGGCTGAAGCAGCGGTCCTACGAGGACCGTGAGGGCGTCAAGCGCACGGTCTACGAGCTGGACGTCGACGAGGTCGGCGCCAGCCTGCGCAGCGCCACGGCCAAGGTCACCAAGACCTCGGGCCAGGGCCGCGGCGGCCAGGGCGGTTACGGCGGTGGCGGTGGCGGCCAGGGTGGCGGCGGCTGGGGCGGCGGCCCCGGTGGCGGCCAGCAGGGCGGCGGCGCGCCGGCCGACGACCCCTGGGCGACCGGTGGTGCTCCCGCCGGTGGCCAGCAGGGTGGTGGCGGCCAGGGTGGCGGCGGCTGGGGCGGTGGCTCCGGCGGCGGTGGCGGCTACTCGGACGAGCCCCCCTTCTAAAGGGACGGGCTCTACCCACACTTCTTGATCACACAGGAGAAACATCATGGCTAAGCCGCCTGTGCGCAAGCCGAAGAAGAAGGTCTGCGCATTCTGCAAGGACAAGGTCACGTACGTGGACTACAAGGACACGAACATGCTGCGGAAGTTCATTTCCGACCGCGGCAAGATCCGTGCCCGCCGCGTGACCGGCAACTGCACCCAGCACCAGCGTGACGTCGCCACGGCCGTGAAGAACAGCCGTGAGATGGCGCTGCTGCCCTACACCTCCACCGCGCGATAAGGGAAGGGTGACCGAAACATGAAGATCATCCTCACCCACGAGGTCTCCGGCCTCGGTGCCGCGGGCGACGTCGTCGACGTCAAGGACGGTTACGCTCGCAACTACCTGATCCCGCGGAAGTTCGCTATCCGCTGGACCAAGGGTGGCGAGAAGGACGTCGAGCAGATCCGTCGTGCTCGCAAGATCCACGAGATCCAGACCATCGAGCAGGCCAACCAGGTGAAGGCCCAGCTCGAGGGTGTGAAGGTCCGTCTGGCCGTCCGCTCCGGCGACGCCGGTCGTCTCTTCGGTTCCGTCACCCCGGCCGACGTCGCTTCGGCGATCAAGGCCGCCGGTGGCCCCGAGGTCGACAAGCGCCGCATCGAGCTGGGCTCGCCGATCAAGACCCTGGGCGCCCACCAGACGTCCGTGCGTCTGCACCCCGAGGTTGACGCCAAGGTCAGCATCGAGGTCGTCGCTGCCTGAGCACTGCTCTCGCTGAAGCGATGAGAGGGGCCGCATCTCCCGTCGGGGGATGCGGCCCCTCTTCGTGACCGTGCTCGAAGCCGTGTTTCACGTGAAACGGTCAGCGCGTCGCCCCGGTGACGATCCAGCGCCCCGATCGGGTACGCAGCCACAGCGTCACCAGACGCATCGCCATCATCAGCGTCATGGCCGCCCACAGGGCGGTGAGCCCACCGCCGAGGTTCGGGACGAGAAGCGCCGCGGGAGTGAAGACCGCCAGAGTGAGCAGCATGGCCCAGGCAAGGTAGGGGCCGTCGCCCGCACCCATGAGGACCCCGTCCAGGACGTAGACCACACCGCAGACCGGTTGGGCGACGGCCACGATCACCAGCGCGGGCAGCGCGGCGTCCTTGACCATGGAGTCGCCGGTGAACAGGGGCAGGAACACCGGGCGGGACAGCACCACGAGCAGACCCAGTACGACCCCGACCGCGACGCCCCACTCCACCATCCTGCGACACGCTTCTCGCGCACCCTGGGCGTCGTCCGCGCCCAGATAGCGGCCGATGATGGCCTGCCCCGCGATGGCGATGGCGTCGAGGGCGAACGCGAGGAGGCTCCACAGGGACAGGACGATCTGATGTGCGGCGACGTCGGCGTCGCCGAGGCGGGCCGCCACGGCCGTCGCGATCATGAGGATCGCCCGCAGGGAGAGCGTGCGCACCAGCAGCGGCATCCCGGCCTGAGCGGAAGCCCTGATGCCGGCCAGGTCCGGGCGCAGGGAGGCACCGTGTCGTCGGGCCCCCCGGACGACCACCCACAGGTAGACCGCGGCCATGCCGCACTGGGCGATGACGGTGCCCCAGGCGGAGCCCGCGATGCCGAGTCCGGCGCCGTAGACGAGCAGGACGTTGAGGACGGCGTTGGCGATGAAGCCTGCCACGGCCACATAGAGAGGGGTCCGGGTGTTCTGCAGCCCCCTCAGGACACCGGTCGAAGCCAGCACGACGAGCATGGCGGGGATGCCGAGGGAGGAAATCCGCAGATAGGTGGTGGCGTAGGGGGCTGCGGTGTCGGATGCGCCGAAGAGTTCCACGAGGGAGGGGGCGGCGGGCAGAAAGACCGCGATGACGGCGGCGCCGAGCAGCAGTGCCAGCCAGATGCCGTCCATGCCCTGACGGATCGCTGCTTGCAGGTCGCCCGCGCCGACGCGGCGCGAGACGGCCGCGGTGGTGGCGTAGGCGAGGAAGACGAACACGCTGACGGCCGTGGTGAGCAGGGCCGAGGCGATGCCGAGTCCGGCGAGCTGAGCGGTTCCGAGATGGCCGACGATGGCGCTGTCGGCCATGACGAAGAGGGGCTCGGCGACGAGCGCGCCGAAGGCCGGAACGGCCAGCGCGACGATCTCTCGGTCGTGCCGGCGCCGGACGGTCCGGGTGCGCGCGGGGGCCTGTGTCATGGGCACCAATCTAATCGTCCACAGGTAAGAGATGCAAAGCTTTGACGACCCTTACGTCCGGTCGCGAACGGTGTACTTCTGGGTATGGTTCGAAGTGATCTTGGTCCGACTGGGAAAGTTTTTCTTCTGCACAGGCGGTGGACGGTAAAGGCGCAGCTCAAAGAAGGTTCTCGGGTCGCGGTGCGGGCTTGTTCACAGGGCTGTCCACCGGGTCGTGCACAGGTTTCGCGGAGTTCTCCACAGCATCTGGCCGGTCGTCCACATGGCCTGTGGATAACCAGATTGGCTGACGGTGCCCGCAGGCCTACGGTTATCCGGCGCCCGCTCCGTCCGTCGGCCGGTGAACCCTCACAAAACCGACGCGCCAGAACCGGAGTTGGGCGTCTTATTTGTCAGTGCCGTGCCGTAGAAATGAGGGGCACGGCGAGGTCCGCTCGGCGGACGGGAGGAGGTGGCTCGGTGAGCATTTCCGAGCCCTTGGACGACCCGTGGGCCGACAGCGGCCCCAGTGATCGTCTGCCTGCTTCCCGCCGCCGCAGTGAGGGCGGCCGTGGCCGGGACGAACAGCACGAGCGCGGCCCGGACAGCGGGTGGGACGGCGGTGGCGCGTCCTTCGAGCGGGTGCCGCCGCAGGACCTGGACGCCGAGCAGTCCGTCCTCGGCGGGATGCTCCTGTCCAAGGACGCCATCGCCGACGTCGTCGAGATCCTCAAGGGCCACGACTTCTACAAGCCGGCCCACGAGACGGTCTACCAGGCCATCCTCGACGTCTACGCCAAGGGCGAGCCGGCCGACCCCATCACGATCGCCGCGGAACTCACCAAGCGCGGGGAGATCAACAAGGTCGGCGGCGCCTCGTACCTGCACACCCTCGTCCAGACGGTGCCGACGGCCGCGAACGCCGCGTACTACGCCGAGATCGTGCACGAGCGGGCGGTGCTGCGCCGCCTGGTCGAGGCCGGCACCCGGATCACACAGATGGGATACGCGGCCGACGACGACGTCGACGAGATCGTCAACCGCGCCCAGGCCGAGATCTACGCCGTCACCGAGCAGCGCACCAGCGAGGACTACCTGCCGCTCGGCGACATCATGGAGGGCGCGCTCGACGAGATCGAGGCCATCGGGTCGCGCAGCGGCGAGATGACCGGTGTGCCGACGGGCTTCACCGACTTCGATTCGCTGACCAACGGCCTGCACCCCGGACAGATGATCGTCATCGCCGCACGTCCCGCGATGGGCAAGTCGACCCTGGCGCTGGACTTCGCGCGGGCCGCCTCGATCAAGAACAACCTGCCGAGCGTCATCTTCTCGCTCGAAATGGGGCGCAACGAGATCGCCATGCGACTGCTGTCCGCCGAGGCCCGCGTCGCACTGCACCACATGCGGTCGGGCACGATGACGGACGACGACTGGACCCGGCTGGCGCGCCGGATGCCCGACGTGTCGGCCGCCCCCCTCTACATCGACGACTCCCCCAACCTGTCGATGATGGAGATCCGCGCCAAGTGCCGTCGCCTCAAACAGCGCAACGACCTCAAGCTGGTCATCATCGACTACCTCCAGCTGATGCAGTCCGGCGGTTCGAAGCGTGCCGAGAGCCGGCAGCAGGAGGTCTCGGACATGTCCCGAAACCTCAAGCTGCTGGCGAAGGAGCTGGAGATCCCGGTCATCGCGCTCTCCCAGCTGAACCGTGGTCCGGAGCAGCGCACCGACAAGAAGCCCATGGTCTCCGACCTACGTGAGTCCGGTTCGATCGAGCAGGACGCCGACATGGTCATCCTGCTGCACCGCGAGGACGCCTATGAGAAGGAGTCACCGCGCGCGGGCGAGGCGGACCTGATCGTGGCCAAGCACCGTAACGGTCCGACGGCGACGATCACGGTCGCCTTCCAGGGCCACTACTCGCGCTTCGTGGACATGGCACAGACCTGACAGCGGGCCGGGTGGGCTGTCGTCCTCACCGCGGTGGACGGTGCCACGGGGAAATCGGCTCGACGTGCGGTGTCCCGACCGGTGGACTGGGCACATGACGACACCTCAGGGAGAGCTGCTCCCCACCACCCGGCGGGCGCTGACGCACCGGATCGCCGTGGCCCAGGCGGAAGGGCGTACGCCGTCGCTCGTCGCGGCGGTGGTCCGGGGCGGGCGGGCCGTGTGGCACGGTGCGCGGACCTCGGTCGACGGGCACGGCCCGGATGAGAACGTGCAGTACCGGATCGGCTCGATCACCAAGACGTTCACCGCCGTCCTCGTCCTGCGGCTGCGCGACGAGGGCGTGCTCGACCTCGGGGATCCGCTCGAGAAGCACCTGCCGGGCACCGGGGCGGGGGAGGCGACGATCGCCGAACTGCTCGCGCACTCGGGCGGGCTGGCCGCCGAGTCACCGGCGCCCTGGTGGGAGCGGACACCGGGCTCGCTGCGCCCCGAACTCGCCGATGTGCTCGGCAAGCAGCCGCTCCTGCATCCGGTGGGCCGCCGGCACCACTACTCCAACCCCGGCTACACACTGCTCGGCGCGCTGGTCGAGAAGTTGCGCGGCGCTTCGTGGGAAGAGGTGCTGCAACGGGAGGTGCTGGACCCGCTGGGGCTACGGCGTACGGGCACCCGGCCCAGCGCCCCGCATGCCGGTGGCTGGGCGGTGCATCCATGGGCCGATGTGATGCTTGCCGAGCCTGTCGAGGACCTCGGGCGGATGGCCCCGGCCGGCCAGCTCTGGTCCACCACCGGGGACCTGGCGCGGTTCGCCGTCTTCCTGACGCTGGGGGACGACCAGGTGCTCGGGGCCGATACCGTGCGGGAGATGCGGGCGCCGGCCGCCCCGGCCGAGGCCGCGGATGTGGTGGACGGCGCGGCCTACGGACTGGGGCTGCAGATCCAGCACCGGGACGGGCGGCTGCTCGTCGGGCATTCCGGGTCCCTGCCGGGCTTCCTGGCCAACCTCACCATCGGCGTGGAGGACGACGTGGCCGCGGTGGTCCTGACCAACTGCACCTCGGGGCCACTGCTCGCCGGGGTCGGGGCCGACCTCGTGCGCATCGTCGCCGAGGCGGAGCCCCGGATCCCCGAACCGTGGCGTCCACTGCGGGAGGCCGACTCCTCCGTACTGGAGTTGGCGGGGCAGTGGTACTGGGGGACGCACGCCTTCGCCCTGCGGCTGACGCCCGACGGAGGGGTCTCGCTGGGGCCGCTGTCCGGCCAGGGTCGCCGCTCACGCTTCCGGGCGAACGGTGACGGCAGCTGGACGGGACTGGAGGGGTACTACGCGGGGGAGTCGCTGCGTGCGGTGAGGCGTCCGGACGGCACCGTCAGCCATCTGGATCTCGGGTCGTTCGTCTTCACGCGTCAGCCGTACGACGAGGGCGCCTCCGTGCCGGGTGGAGTGGACCCGGAGGGATGGCGGGGGATCGGCTAGCAGCCGTCCGTACAGGAACGGGCCCTGTTTCACGTGAAACAGGGCCGCGCGCCGCGTGTGACGGGAGCCGTGCTCTCAGAGCTGGAGTTTGAAGCCCGTGTGCGAGGCTTCGAAGCCGAGTCGCTCGTAGAAGCGGTGGGCGTCGGTACGGGTCTTGTCGGAGGTGAGTTGCACCAGGTGGCAGCTCTGCCGCCGGGACTCGTCGATCGCCCACTCGATCAGCTGTGTGCCCAGCCCGCTGCCGCGTTCGTCACGGTGGATGCGTACCCCTTCGACGATCGAACGGGTGGCGCCGCGCCGGGACAGTCCGGGGACGATCGTCAGTTGGAGCGTGCCGACGACACGACCGTCGCGGACGGCCACCACCAGATGCTGGTTCGGATCAACCCTGAGGCGTTCGAAGGCGGCCAGATACGGGCCCAGGTCGTCCGGTGATTCGCGCCGTGCGCCCAGCGGGTCGTCGGCGAGCATCGCGACGACCGCCGGGATGTCCTCGGCGGTGGTCGGGCGTATTTCGAGATCTCCCATGCCTGCACTCTAGAACCGGGCCGGCGCCCGGTTGTCCGGACAGGCCCTAGGCGGGCACCGGTGCCTTCAGGGTTTCCACGGCCCGGACGAGCGGGGCCAGATCGGGGTTCGCCGCAGCCTCGTCGAGGGCCTCGCGCAGGGCGGCGTCATTGGTGGGACGCGCCTCGCCGAGCAGCTGCAGGCCCGCCGCGGTGACGTTGGTGTAGATGCCTCGCCGGTCGGTGGGGCACAGGTAGCGCTCGAGCAGGCCACGGTCCTCGAGCCGGGTGACCAGCCGGGTGGTCGCGCTCTGACTGAGGACGACGGCGTCGGCGACCTGCTTCATCTGCAGATGCCCCCCGTCGCCGTCGTGCTGGCGGCTGAGCACGTCGAGCAGGGAGTACTCGCGGACGCTCAGGTCGTGCCCGGCCTGCAGCGCGCGCTCGATGTGTGCCTCGATCCTCCCGTGCAGCAGGGAGAGGGCGCACCAGCCCTGGGAGAGGGCGGTGAGCGCGGGGTCCGTCGCTGTCATGTGGATCCTCCGTCCAGGAGCGGCTGAGACCAGGGTAGACCAGTCACGCGATTGTCAGCGCTTGCATATTGCCCGCGTGTGCAATTATTGTGAGCGAACGCAAAGCGCTCCTGCAATTGTCTGGGAAGGTGTACCCCTCCATGCCTCTCGCGCTTCTGGCCCTCGCGATCGGGGCCTTCGGGATCGGAACGACCGAGTTCGTGATCATGGGTTTGCTGCCCGAGGTCGCGAGCGACTACGGGGTCGACATCCCCACCGCCGGCTATCTGGTGACCGGGTACGCGCTCGGTGTGATGCTCGGCGCCCCGCTGATGACCGTGCTCGGCACCAGGGTTCCGCGCAAGCGGATGCTGATGCTGCTGATGGGCCTGTTCATCGTCGGCAACCTGCTCTCCGCCCTCGCCCCCGCCTTCTCGGTCATGCTGATCGGCCGTGTGGTCGCCTCGCTCGCCCACGGCGCCTTCTTCGGGATCGGATCCGTCGTCGCGGCCGGTCTGGTCGCACCGCACAAGAAGGCCGGCGCCATCGCGATGATGTTCACCGGACTGACCGTCGCCAACGTCGTCGGCGTCCCGCTGGGCACGCTGATCGGGCAGACCGCCGGCTGGCGCGTCACCTTCGCCGTCGTCGCCGCGCTCGGTGTCGTCGGCCTGGCCGGCGTCGCCAAGCTGGTCCCCGACATGCCCAGGGCCGAGGGCGTGCGGCTGCGCCACGAGATGGCCGCGTTCAAGAACGTCCAGGTCCTGCTCGCGATGGCCATGACCGTCCTCGGCTTCGGCGGGGTCTTCGCGGCGATCACCTACATCGCGCCGATGATGACCCACGTCGCGGGCTTCGCCGACGGTTCGGTCACCTGGCTGCTGGTCCTCTTCGGCCTCGGCATGGTCGGCGGCAACCTCGTCGGCGGCCGGTTCGCCGACCGCGCCCTGATGCCCATGCTGTACATCTCCCTGAGCGCCCTGTCCGTCGTACTCGCCCTCTTCACCCTCACCGCGCACGACAAGTTCGCGTCCGCCGTGACCATCGTCCTGATCGGGGCCCTGGGCTTCGCCACCGTCCCTCCGCTGCAGAAGCGCGTCCTGGACCACGCGCACGGCGCCCCGACGCTGGCCTCCGCGGTGAACATCGGCGCCTTCAACCTCGGCAACGCGCTCTCCGCCTGGCTGGGCGGGGTCGTGATCGCGGCCGGCTTCGGCTACACCGCCCCCAACTGGGTCGGCGCCGTGCTCGCCGCCGCCGCGCTGGTCCTCGCCGTCCTCTCGGCCGCCCTGGAACGGCGCGGGAGCGCTCCGGGCACGGTCGTCGCGGGTTCCGTCTCCTCCACCGAGCAGCGGGCCGCCGCCGTCCACCACTGACCACCGACCACCGACCCCGGCCCCGGGACGTGCGGGGCCAGGGCCGTCCCCGCCCCCCGCGGCCACCACCGCCTCGGCGACCACCGAGGCACCGCACCACTCGGCACGACCAAGGAGAAAGACCCATGAGCACCACCGCTGTCACCCCGCTGACGACCCGGGACGCCGAAGCGCTCGTCACCGCGGCTCACCACGCCGCCGAGGCGGCCGGTGTCACGGTCAGCGTCACCGTCCTCGACGCCGGTGGCCACCTGCTCGCCTTCCGGCGTGACGACCGGGCCGTGCTGATCTCCGGTGAGACCAGCACGCGCAAGGCCTACACGGCACTCCAGCTGAACGCTCCCACCGCCTACCTCGTCGACGCAGTGCAGCCCGGAGGCCTCTTCCACACCCTGCCCACCGCCCTCGACCGGCCGCTCCTGTTCCTCGCGGGCGGCGTGCCCGTGCACCGTGAGGGCCGACTGATCGGAGCGATCGGGGTGGGCGGCGGCGCACCCGACCAGGACCACGGCTTCGCCTCGGCCGCCGTGCGGGCGCTCGCCTGACCCTCGTGCGACGGCAGCGGCCGCCCGACGGACGGCGCCGCCAAAGTCAGCCCGCCGCCACCGTCAGCGGCGCGAAGCGCCGGGTCCAGTCCCCGGGCAGTTCGGTGATCCCGTAGGTCATGACCGCGTTGGGGGCGATGCTGGAGAGGCCGCGCTCCTTCACCCACGCCAGCAGCTCCTCGTGCCGTACGTCGATGTCCGTGCGCAGCGGTCGATCGGTACGGGCGGCGAGCGAGCCGATCAGTGCCTTGGCCGTCTCGGTGTCACGGGCGATCAGCGGGCCCACCACGTGGGTGTCCATGTTCGGCCAGGCCGCTGCGTACCCGATGATCCGGCCGTCCTCCTCGGCGACACGCAACTGGTCGGCGAAGGCGGGCAGCCGCGTGACGATGGGAGTGCGGTCCGCACCGAAGACCTCCTCGTCGAGCCGGAGAACCGCGGCGAGGTCCTCGGCGGTGGCCGCGCGGGTGACGGTCTTCGGTTCCGGCCCGCCCGGGACGAAACGGCCCCGCACCATCTCCGCCCCGCCCGTCACCTTGAAGCCGAGCTCCTCGTAGAGCGGCCGGCCGTACGGCGTCGCGTGCAGGGTCAGCGGAAGGGTGCCCAGCCCGGAGACGATGTGACGCATCAGACGGCGTCCGACGCCCTGGCGCGCGTGCTGCTCGGCGACCAGCACCATGCCGATGGCGGCGAGCGAGGGGCGTTCCTGCGGTCCGTACTCGGTGACGGTGCAGGCGGCGACGAGACCGCCGCCGGGGTCGTCGATGCCGTACCCCTTTCCGGCGGTGAGGAGGAACCCCCACTTGTGTTCCTCCCGCGGCCACCCCCGGTCCTCGGACAGGTCGGCGCAGGCGGTGAGATCGCGGAGCGTCAGACGGCGGATCGGAGCAGAGGCGAGGAAAGGTGTCGGCACGCAGGTCAGGCTGTCCGACGGCGGCCTCCCGCGTCCACCTCTTTCCGGTGGAACCTGAGAGCTTTCGGCCAAGTCGCTTCAGCCGAGGTCGGGGGCGTGCAGGGCACGCACACCTTCGATGTTGCCGTCCAGGTAGTGCCGCAGGGACAGCGGTACGAGGTGGACGGAGGCGATCCCGACCCGGGTGAACGGCACCCGGACGATCTCGTACTCACCGGCCGGCTCATCGACCTCGGGACCGTGCCGCAGGGACGGGTCCATGGATTCCAGGTGGCAGACGAAGAAGTGCTGCACCTTCACCCCGGTCGCGCCACCGTCCTCGCCGATGTGCTCGACGGTGTCGACGAAGCAGGGCACCACGTCGCTGATCTTGGCGCCGAGTTCCTCGTACACCTCACGGTGCAGGGCGTCCACGACGGTGGTGTCGTCCGGCTCGACCCCGCCGCCGGGAGTGACCCAGTAGGGGTCGACGCCGGGCTTGGTCCGCTTGATCAGGATCAGGTGGTCGCCGTCCAGCAGGACGGCGCGAGCGGTGCGCTTGACCACGGGTCGGACGGTCATGGGAGAAATGTGGCCCGGCTGGTTCCACGTGAAACATCGTGGGACGCGACCGGTTCGTGAGTCCGCCGGCTCAGTTCCAGTCGGCGGCCGCGCGCAGCAACCACTCGTGGGCGCGGGCGATGTGCGGCATCGCCAACGTGCCGGTGCGCACCACCAGGAAATACGTCCGCAGCGGCGGCACCGGCGGATCGTGCAGGGCGACGACGTCACCGCGTTCCAGCGCCTCCGCGCACAGATAGCGCGGCAGGACGGCGAGCCCGGCGCCCGCGATCGCGCAGGCGAGAACAGCACGCAGGTCGGGGGCGACGACCGTGGCCGGGGCGGCCGGACGGGCGTCGAAGACGGAGGCCCAGTAACGGGCGACGAAGGGCAGTGACTCGTGCACTTCGACCACGGGGACGTGTTTCAGGGCGGAAGCATCGGTGTCGCGGACGTCTTCGACGCCCGCGCGCTCCGCCCAGTGCGGCGTGGCGACCAGGACGTGCACTTCGTCGCAGAGCGGAGTCGCGGTGAGCAGCGCCCCGCGTGGACGAGCCGTGCCGATGGCCAGATCGTGATGCCCGGCCGCGAGGCCCTCCAGGGTCTCCTCGGCGTTTCCGAACGAGGCGCGCAGGGCGAAGGCCTGGTCGTCCTCGCCGGTGAGCCCGCCGAGCGCGGGCAGCGCCCGTTCGGCGGTGAACTCGGGCGGTCCGGCCAGGTGCAGGGTCCGCAGGGAGGAGTCGTCCTCCAGCCCGGTCTCGGCGATTTCCACCAAGGCGTCGAGATGCGGTGCGGCCTTGTGGGCGAGTTCGTCGCCGATGGTCGTCGGGGTCACGCCGCGGGCCTGCCGAAGGAACAGCGGACGGCCGAGCTGACGCTCCAGAGTGCGGATCTGCGAGGTGACGGCGGGCTGCGAGAGGCCGAGCAGAGCTGCCGCGCGGGTGAAGGAACCGGCCCGGTGCACGGTGACGAAGGTGCGGAGCAAGGCCAGATCCACGGAAAAACCCGTCCCCTCTTCTGTTCTTCTCCAGCCCCCGCTCGTGCCCAACTATAAATAAGTCGATAGGTCGCTGTCGCTAGGGTGATTGGACACTGACACTCAGTCAACTAGCCTTGTGCGCGCGGTTCTTCGCGCGCGGAACCGGAGGACGGTCCGAGCCACGAGGGGGGAGGCTCGGACCGTCCGTCGATGTCATTCCGTCGTTTCGTCCAGCGCGCGCAGCAGATCCGCCACCAGGTCGTCGGGGTCCTCCGCGCCGACGGAGAGCCGGACGAAGCCCTCCGGCACCGCGTCGCCGCCCCAGCGCCCGCGCCGCTCCGCCGTGGAGCGCACCCCGCCGAAGCTCGTCGCGCCCTCGACGAGGCGCAGCGCGTCGAGAAAACGATCGGCACGCGCGCGCGAGGGCAGCGTGAAGGAGACCACACAGCCGTAGCGCAGCATCTGCTGTGAGGCGACCTTGTGGGACGGGTCGTCGGGCAGCCCGGGGTAGCGCAGGCCGGTGATCTCGGGCCGGGTGCGGAGGGCTTCGGCCACCTTGAGCGCGGTGGAGTCCTGCCGGTCCACGCGCAGCTGGAGGGTGGCGATCGAGCGGTGCGCGAGCCAGGCCTCCATGGGGCCGGGAATCGCACCGACGATCTTGCGCCAGCGCCGAACGGCGGCCATCGCCCCGGCGTCGCGGCCGGCCACGTAGCCCAGCAGGACGTCTCCGTGACCGGTGAGCTGCTTGGTTCCGCTGGCCACCGAGAAGTCCGCGCCGAGCTCCAGCGGGCGCTGCCCGAGCGGGGTGGCGAGGGTGTTGTCGACGGCCACCAGGGCACCGCCCGCGTGCGCCGCCTCGACGAGCCGCCGTACGTCGCACACGTCGAGCCCCGGGTTCGACGGCGTCTCGATCCACAGCAGCTTCGCCCCGTCCAGGACGTCGAGCTGCGCGTCCCGGCCGGTCGGCGCGGTGCGCACCTCGATGCCGTACGCCTCCAGCTGCGCGCGGACCAGCGGCAGCGCCTGGTAGCCGTCGTCGGGCAGGACGGCCGTGTCGCCGGCGCGCAGCTGCGAGAAGAGCACCGAGGAGATCGCGGCCATGCCCGAGGCGAAGACGAGTGTCTCCACGCCGGCTTCTCCGGGCGCCTCCAGCTCGCCGATGGCGCTCTCGAGACGGGTCCAGGTCGGGTTCTCGTCGCGGCCGTAGGTGTACGGCCCGGTCGGGTCCCCCGGCAGGTGGAAGTGGGCGGCGAACACCGGGCCCGGCAGGGTGGGCTCGTGCTTGACCGGTTCGGGCAGCCCGGCCCGCACCGCGCGTGTGCCGTCACCGGGAGCGGAAGCGGATCTCTCCACGCCCGTACCGGCGCTGTCGGTGGTAGCGGAATCGCTCATGCCGCCCTTCCTTCCACTTGCTCGCGTACCGCGGCGAGCAGTCCGGTGCTCGCCGCCTCCACCATCTCAAGGCATTCCTCGAAGCCGTCCCGGCCCCCGTAGTACGGGTCCGGGACGTCCAGGTCACCGCCCGCGACCGCGGGGTCGTACGACCGCAGCAGGCGCACCTTGGCCGCGTCCCGCTCCGTGGGGGCGAGGCGCCGCAGGGCCCTCAGATGACCGGCGTCGAGGGCGACGACCAGGTCGAGGCGGGAGAACCAGGACTGCTGGAACTGCCGGGCCGCGTGGTCGAGGTCGTAACCGTGGTCCGCCAGCACGGCCTCGGTGCGCGGGTCTGCGCCCTCTCCCTCGTGCCAGCCGCCGGTACCTGCGCTGTCGGCCTCCACGAGGCCCCCGAGTCCGGCGTCTTCCACGCGCACGTGGAAGACGGCCTCGGCCATCGGGGAACGGCAGATGTTGCCCGTGCACACGAAACAGACGCGGTAGGTCATCGGGATCAGTCCCCGTCGGGCAGGAACGCGTTGAGGGCCCAGGAGACGACCGAGACGATCAGGCCGCCCAGGACGGCGGTCCAGAACCCGTCCACGTGGAAGCTCAGGTCGAGCTTGTCGGCCACCCACGACGTGAGCAGCAGCATCAGCGCGTTGACCACCAGCGTGAACAGGCCGAGGGTCAGGATGAACAGGGGGAAGGTCAGCACCTGCACGATCGGCTTCACGACCATGTTGACCAGGCCGAACACCAGGGCGACCACGATCAGCGTGAGGGCCTTCTCCCCGGTGCTGCCCCCGGTCAGGGTGATCTTGTCGAGCAGCCACACGGCGACGGCGAGGGCGCCGGCGTTGGCGATCGTCTTGACTAGGAAATTCTTCATGTGTCTGATCGTGGCAGACGCGATCGGACACGAACGGCGAGGCAGGGGCGGACGAGTCGATGAAGGCATTCCGGCTGGACGAACTGGAGGCGGAACGCGCCGCCAACGACGGTGCCTACCTGCAGTTCCTGCGGGAGCGGAACATGTCGGTCGGTCTGTACGCCCTCGACGCGGGCACGACCGACCCGCAGAAGCCGCACGCGCAGGACGAGGTGTACTTCGTGGTGAGCGGACGGGCCGCGATCACCGTGGGCATGGAGACCACCCAGGTCGCCCGCGGCAGCGTGGTCTACGTGCCGGCCGGCGTCGCCCACAAGTTCCATCACATCAGCGAGGACCTGCGGGTCCTGGTGGTGTTCTCTCCGCCGGAGAGCTGAGAGGCGACCCCGGGGTTCCCTAGGGGATCGGTCAGGGGGAGACAAGGGGTGCGGGGCCCCTGCCGTGGCGCTCGCCGCTCTAGCATCGAGGGCAGGACATCACAGGATTCACAGGATTCCCCGAAAGGTGAGGCAAGGGCGATGCGAGAGATCTTCACGGGACTGCCGTGGTGGGTGAAGTGGATCGCGGTGCCGGTCATCGCCCTGGTCGTGTTCGGCGGGCTGATCGCCAGCGTGGTCGGGTTCGTGGTCGGACTGCTGTTCAAGCTGCTGGTCTTCGTCGCGCTCGTCGGCGGACTGATCTACGTCGTACGCAAGTTCATGTCGAGCTCGTCGTCGCGCAGCGACTGGTGAGAGACGTGGGACACCGGTGGCGGTAACAGGAACCACCGGTTCCCTCGGGCGAGGGAAGTTTCCCGGACGGACCGTCGGTGAGCGGTGACCGACGGTTAGAGTCCGGAACTCCACGCGGGGGCGACTCCGCGAACGGCGCACACCCCACCCGTGTTCACCGCACGGGCTGCCACCTCGCGTTCCGGGAGTGATCCTTGGCCACGGCTGACACCGCATTCGCTCAGCTGCACGCCCTTCCCGTGCAGCCCTGCCCGACGTCTCGGACACCCCCCGCGCCGCCCTCGGCCGACCCGCCGTCCGCGACTCTGATCGGCTCCGTGCAGCGGGCGATGCGCCTGCTCGAACGCGTCGCGGAGCACGAGTACGGAGCCCCCGCCAAACAGCTGGCCCGCGAGACGGGGCTGGCGCTGCCCACGGCGTACCACCTGCTGCGCACCCTGGTGCACGAGGGCTATCTGCGTCGGGAGAAGGGGCTGTTCTTCCTCGGTGCGGCCGCCGAGCGGCTGAGCAGCAGCGGGGCCGAGGAGAAACGTCGCAGCACGGTGGTCGACACCATGGCGCGCTGGCGCGACGCGATCGGCGTCCCCGTGTACTACGCCATGTACCGGGACGGCGAGATCGAGGTCATGTGCGTCTCCGACACCCCGGGCACTCCGGCGGTCGAGGAATGGGCGGACTTCCGGGAGACGGGACACGCACACGCCATCGGGCAGTGCCTGCTGTCCCAGCTGGACGACGACGCGCGCCGCGACCACCTGGACCGCTACCCGGTGCAGCCCCTCACGCCGTACACGGTGCGTGACGGCCACAGTCTCCTGAAGCGGCTGGAACGCATGCGACGGATGGCGCCGGTGACCGAGCGCCAGGAGTACGCGCTGGGGACGGTCTGCGCGGCGATCCCGATCACCGTAGGCACCACGGCCGCCACGATGGCCATCTCACTGCCCCTCCACCAGGCGGACCGTTTGCTCCCCGCCGCTCAGCGGTTGCAGCACGAGGTGGGGCGGCGTCTGGGGTCGCTCGCGCTCTCTATCAGTATCTGAAAACTCACTCCTTGTGATCTGGTGTGTACGTTGAGCAAGATGCCACCAGTGTTAGAGGTTTGATTCCCGGACAGTCGACGGCGAATGACGGGGTAGGCGAATGGGCGAGTCCGTACAGGCAGAGGTCATGATGAGCTTTCTCGTGTCCGAGGAGCTCTCTTTCCGCATCCCGGTGGAGCTGCGCTACGAGACCCGGGATCCCTATGCCGTACGCCTGACCTTTCACCTGCCCGGAGACGCGCCGGTGACCTGGGCCTTCGGCCGGGAGCTGCTGGTCGACGGGGTGGGCCGGCCGTGCGGCGACGGAGACGTGCGCATCGCACCGGTGGAGCCCGAGCCGCTGGCCGAGGTGCTGATCCGACTTCAGGTCGGCAGCGACCAGGCACTGTTCCGTTCCTCCGCCGCGCCCCTGGTGGCCTTCCTCGACCGCACCGACAAGCTGGTGCCGCTGGGCCAGGAGGGCGCGCTCGCCGACTTCGACAGCCACCTCGACGAGGCCCTGGACCGCATCCTGGCGGAGGAACAGAGCGCGGGCTGAACCGTTCCGGCAGCCGTGCGGTCGTTGGCGTAACGCTTCGCCGGACGCCTCAGCGCTTGCGGCGACGGCCCCGCCCGCCACGGGCCGGGGCACTGGCCCCGCCACCCGCCGTCGCCACCTGGGCCGGTCGTCCGGCCGGCCGGTCCGCCGACACGACCAGGGCGGCGAGGGCGGTGGTGACCGGCACGGAGGCCACCAGACCGATCGAGCCGACCAGCGTCCGCACGATCTCCTCCGCGACCAGCTCGCTGTTGGCGACGGTCCCCACACCGCTCTGCGCGATCGAGAACAGCAGCAGCAGGGGCAGCGCAGCGCCCGCGTAGGCGAGGACGAGCGTGTTCACCACCGACGCGATGTGGTCGCGGCCGATGCGGATGCCCGCGCGGTACAGGCCGCGCCAGCCCATCGTCGGGTTGGCCTCGTGCAGTTCCCACACCGCCGACGTCTGGGTGACCGTCACGTCGTCGAGGACACCGAGCGAACCGATGATGACCCCGGCGAGCAGCAGACCGCTCATGTCGATGGACGGGTACAGGCCATGAATGAGGCCGGTGTTGTCGTCCGTGTTGCCGGTGAGCGCGGCCCAGCCGATGAAGAGCGACCCGAGCACGCCGATCAGCAGCAGCGAGATCAGGGTGCCGAGCACCGCCACGGATGTGCGGGCCGACAGCCCGTGGCACAGGTACAACGCGATCAGCATGATGGCGCTGGACCCGATCACCGCCACGACCAGGGGGTTCGAGCCCTGCAGGATGGCGGGCAGGATGAAGAAGTTCAGGAGCAGGAAGCTGATGGCCAGCGAGACCAGCGCCATGAGCCCGCGCAGCCGTCCGACGACCACGACGGCGAGGGCGAAGATGCCGGCGAGCAGGGCCAGGGGGAGCCGGCGGTTGATGTCGGTCACCGAGTACTGCAGGTCCTTCGGCGCGGAGGGCTCGTAGGCGACCACCACCTTCTGCCCCTCGTGCAACTGCCGTGACTGGTCCGGCTGCACGATCTCCTCGAACGTGCGGCCCTTGTCGTCGCCGGTGTCTACGCGGATGGTCGCCCGCTTGCAGTCGCCCGTCGCCTGCTGCACCGCGGAGGAACCCTCGGCGGTGGATGTGTCGCCGGTCGGGACACCGCCCGAGGCGTTGACGGACTGGCAGCTCAGTTCGACCACCTTGGTGACGGTGGCCTGCTGCGTCTGCCGGTCGAAGCCGACGCCGGTGCGCTCGTGCGGCGGTGCGCCGCCCGGCCACAGCACCGCGAGCCCGACCAGGACGGCCGCGGTGAAGGGGATCAGGATCGCGGCGATGACCTTCCGCAGATGCCGGGAGACGGGAGCCGCCGGTCCGTGCCCGTGCGAGTGCCCGTGCCCGCTGCCCGCACCGTGCCCACCACCCGCACCGTGCCCACCACCCGCACTGTGCCCACCACCCGCATCGTGCCCACTGCTCGCACCGTGTCCGCCGCCCGAGTCGTGTCCTCCGCCCGTGCCGTGCCCGTGGTCCGCATCGTGTCCGTAACCCGTCTCATGTCTGCCGGCGTTCGTCTCGGCAGCGACGCCGGGGACGTGGCCGGCCGCCCGGCCGTCGCCCTCTTCGGCGTTCGGTCCGCGGCGGGGCCGACGCGGTGGAAAGGAGGGGGGCTGCGGTGTGGTCACCGCCCGATCATCGCAAGAACGAGGGGGGCCCTCTGTTCACCGCGCCCGAATGGGCGCTAGCGTGGGGGCACCTTTGTACACGCGGGAGCTCGGAGCACCGGGCTGAGAGGGCGCTGACCTCCGTCCCAGCGATGTTTCACGGGAAACGTCACCGAAGTCGAGTGACGTATCCCACGAAGCGTCGACGGACGGAAGCCGCTGCGTCGACCGCCGAACCTGTTACCGGGTAATGCCGGCGTAGGGAGTAGGTCTCATGACCATCAAGGACGCACGCACGCCTGCCTCCACGCAGAACACCGCCCAGGCGGACACCGCGGAGAACACGGACACCGCGGAGAACACGGAGGCCGGGAAGTCCATCGGCTGGCACAAGGCGTACGTCGAGGGCTCACGCCCCGATCTGCGGGTGCCGGTCCGTCAGGTGCACCTCACCAACGGGCAGTCGGTCACGCTGTACGACACCTCGGGCCCGTACACCGATCCACTCGTCGACACCGATGTCCGCAGGGGCCTCGCACCGCTGCGGGAGAACTGGATCATCGCCCGCGGCGACACCGAGGAGTACGCGGGCCGCCCCGTCCGGCCCGAGGACGACGGAATCAAGCACACCTCGCCGCGCGGCGGCCTGCGCAACCTCGACGCCGTCTTCCCCGGCCGCCCGCGCCAGCCGCGCCGGGGCCGGGACGGCAACGCGGTCACGCAGCTCGCCTATGCGCGACGGGGCGAGATCACCCCGGAGATGGAGTACGTGGCCGTCCGGGAGAACGTCTCCCCGGAGGTGGTCCGCGAGGAGATCGCCGCGGGACGTGCCGTGCTGCCCGCCAACGTCAACCACCCCGAGATCGAGCCGATGATCATCGGCAAGCGGTTCCTGGTGAAGGTCAACGCCAACATCGGCAACTCGGCGGTGACGTCCTCCATCGAGGAGGAGGTGGACAAGATGACCTGGGCGACCCGGTGGGGTGCCGACACGGTCATGGACCTCTCCACCGGCCGCAACATCCACACCACCCGCGAGTGGGTCCTGCGCAACTCCCCCGTTCCCATCGGAACCGTGCCGCTCTACCAGGCCCTGGAGAAGGTCGACGGCCGCGCCGAGGAGCTGACCTGGGAGATCTACAAGGACACCGTCATCGAACAGGCGGAGCAGGGCGTGGACTACATGACGGTCCACGCGGGCGTGCGCCTGCCGTACGTACCCCTCACCGCGAACCGCAAGACGGGCATCGTCTCGCGCGGCGGCTCGATCATGGCGGCGTGGTGCCTGGCGCACCACAAGGAGTCGTTCCTGTACGAGAACTTCGAGGAACTCTGCGAGATCCTCGCCGCCTACGACGTCACCTACTCCCTCGGCGACGGCCTGCGTCCGGGGTCGATCGCGGACGCCAACGACGAGGCGCAGTTCGCCGAGCTGCGCACGCTCGGGGAACTCAACCGGATCGCCAAGCGTTGCAACGTACAGACCATGATCGAGGGCCCGGGACATGTCCCGATGCACAAGATCAAGGAGAACATCGACCTTCAGCAGGAGATCTGCGATGAAGCTCCGTTCTATACGCTCGGCCCGCTGACGACGGACGTCGCGCCGGCGTACGACCACATCACCTCCGGCATCGGTGCCGCGATGATCGCCTGGTGGGGCACGGCCATGCTCTGCTATGTCACGCCCAAGGAACACCTGGGCCTGCCCAACCGTGACGACGTCAAGACCGGCGTCATCACCTACAAGATCGCCGCCCATGCCGCCGACCTCGCCAAGGGTCACCCAGGTGCACAGGAGTGGGACGACGCGCTGTCCGACGCCCGGTTCGAGTTCCGGTGGGAGGACCAGTTCAACCTGGCCCTCGACCCCGACACGGCACGGGAGTTCCACGACGAGACACTGCCGGCCGAGCCCGCCAAGACGGCCCACTTCTGCTCCATGTGCGGGCCCAAGTTCTGCTCGATGAAGATCTCGCAGGACATTCGCCGGGAGCACGGGGGCAGCAAGGGCGAGATCGAGGAGGGCATGGCGCGGAAGTCGAAGGAGTTCGCGGCGGCGGGCAACCGGGTGTACCTGCCGATCGCGGACTGAGCGAACCGGCGCGGGAGGGGGACAGGCCGCAGGGCCGGTCCTCTCCCCGCCGGGGGTTCCTGCTCGGCAGACTGGGTGTATGACAGCCACCTCTCTGAGCAAGGGTGCCAACGTCGCCGTCGACTCCCCCGCGGTGCGTGCCGAACTCGTGTGGTCCCCCGGTCCGGGCGTCCCCGAGGTCGACGCCTCCGCCCTGCTGCTCACCTCGGCCGGGCGGGTGCGGGACGACGGTGACTTCGTCTTCTACAACCAACCCCGCCACACGTCCGGCGCGGTGGGCCACCTGGGCAAGCGGGTCGGCCCCGGCGCGAACGGGGGTCTCACGACCGATGCCGTCGAGGTGGATCTGCGTGCCGTCGAGGCGGCGGTCGAACGTATCGTCCTGTGCGCCTCGGCGGACGGCGGTGCTTTCGGCCGGGTTCCGGGGCTGTCGCTCCGGTTGCTGGACGCCGCGACCGGGGCCGAACTGGCCCGGTTCGACATCACGGCGGGCACGGAGACCGCGCTGGTCGGCGGTGAGTTGTACCGGCGCGGAGGGACGTGGAAGTTCCGTGCGGTGGGACAGGGGTACGCCTCCGGGCTGGCGGGACTGGCGACCGACTTCGGCATCACCGTGGACGACGACGCTCCCCCGGCGGCGCCCGCTCCCCCGGCCACTGTCCCGCCGACGGCTCCTCCGGTGCCCGCCCCGCCGACGACGGCCGTACCGCCACCGCCACCGCCACCGCCACCGACCCCGTCCCAGGCCCCGGCCACCGCCGGCCCCCGGCTCACCAAGGGCGAGGAGCGCCTCCCCGTGGACATGCGCAAGCGGCTTTCCCTGCGCAAGGAGCAGGTCGCGGTCAGCCTGAGCAAGCACGGTGCGGCCGGGATCACCGCGCGCGTCGTCCTCGTACTGGACGCCTCCGGATCCATGTCCTTCCTCTACTCCAAGGGTGTCGTCGGGGACGTCGTGGAGCGGATGGCCGCCGTCGCCGCGCAGTTGGACGACGACGGGGAGATGCAGGCCTGGACCTTCGCCTCCAACCCGGCGCGCCTGCCCGACCTGCGCCTGGGCGATCTGCCCGAGTGGCTGCGGCTGCACGTGCGGGTGGGGGAGATCAGCCTGTTCCGGCGGGGCAGGAAGAAGGGCCTGCACCCCGAGCAGGTCGACATGCGGGCGGTCGGCATCCAGAACGAGGAGCAGAAGGTGATCGCGGAGGTCCGCGCCTTCGTCCGGGCCGACCCGGCACCGGTCCCGACCCTGGTGCTGTTCTTCTCCGACGGCGGTGTCTACCGCAACGCCGAGATCGAGCGGGAGCTGCGGGAGGCGGTGGAGGAACCGGTCTTCTGGCAGTTCGTCGGGCTCGGGCGCTCCAACTACGGGGTGCTGGAGCGGTTCGACACCCTGCCGGGGCGTCGCGTCGACAACGTCGGCTTCTTCGCCGTCGACGACATCGGCACCGTACCGGACCCGGAGCTGTACGACCGTCTGCTGTCCGAGTTCCCGTCCTGGATCACTGCCGCCGGCCGGGCGGGCATCCTCTGAACCGCTGCCCGCCCGTGCCGGTGGCTATTCGGTCCGGCGTTCCGGGCCACCGAAGTCCGGGCTGCTGTAGTCCGGACTCGAGTAGCTCGGACGCGGGCCCGCGTCGGGGCCGCCGTCGGGGCTGGTGAACCCGGGACGGCCGTAGCCCAGGTGCGGCATACGGCTGCTGCCCGGGGCCGCCGGTTCCGTGCGGCGCAGTGCCGCCGCGCCCGGGTCGCTGAGCGCCTCCCGGAGGAAGGGCAGTATGCCGCGTTCCAGCAGGGCTTCGTGCCAGGCGTCCCTGGCCCGGGCCACCTCCTCGTCGTGTGCGCTGTAGAAGCCGGACTCGGCCGAGGGGCGGTTGCGCAGCGCGGTGAGCAGCAGTCCCGCCGCGGCGACGAGGATCGCCACCGCGGTCACGGCGCCGAACACCCATCCCGTGGTGAGCATGGTCTGCGCGAAGGTCTGCCCCGGGTCGAGCATCTTCAGGAGATAGCCGACCAGCAGGAATATCGCCGCGGCGGTGCCGGCCAGGACCGGCGCCAGGACGGCGACCACGGCGACGGCCCCCGCGCCGGTCGCCTCGGCCATCTCGCCCATGGTGGCGGCGAGTCCCCCCGCACTCGGGCCCTGCTCCTGGGAGCCGGACTCGCGCGTGGCGGGCGACGGGCCCGAGGACGCCGGGTGGCGCAGTTCCTCGCGGACCTTCACGTAGTGCTGGTACTCGGTCGTGGCCGCCGCCGTGATGAGGGCGGTGGCGTTGAGTGCCATGGTGCGCAGTTGTTCGGAGTTGAGCCGCTGACCGACAGCGGCCAGCTCCGGGCGGTGTGGTGCGGAGCGCAGCGCCTCGTCGAGGATCCGCTCGTACTCCTGGCGGTCCTCGCTCGGCAGGTGCTGCGGAACGCTGTTCATGTGCATCCCCCGATGCTCCGTAGGGCTTGGGGCTCGCATGCCAACGAGCCGTCGGGCAGAAACGGAGGGGAGCCTGCTACGGATAAGCCGATGGTAGAGCGGTGACGGTGGAGGGTGACAGGGGGTTTCCAGAAATTGGGTGCCGGTCTGTACGGACGGTACTGCCGGAAAACCCGTCCGGTGAAGGGTCAGGCGCCCAGCGGAAGTTGCTGGACCAGCAGCTTTCCGGCCATGGTCACGCCGCCGTCCATCGCGATGGCCAGGCCGTCCGCGTAGACGTGCGGTCCCTCGACCACGGTGCGGGTGTCGTCCTCGCCGTCCTCGGAGCCGACTTCGCCCAGCAGATAGGGGATGGGGCTGTGGCCGTGAACGATCCGGGTGCCGCCGTACGTATCAAGCAGTGAGCGCACGGCGTCGGCGCCGCCCTCGTCGCGGAAGGAGAAGCGCTTGGTGAACTTGCGGAACAGGTCCCACACCTCCTCCGCGTCGTTGCGCGTGAGCGTCTCGCGGACGGTGTCGTTGACCTCTTCGATGGAGCGGCCGTAGTCGAGGTAGGTGGTGGCGTCCGAGTGGACCAGGAGGTGGTCGTCGACCTCCTCCATGGCGTCGAGGCGGGCCATCCACTGCAGGTGGTGGTCCTGCAGGCGGTCCATGTCGGTCTTCTGGCCGCCGTTCAGCAGCCAGGCGGCCTGGAAGGTGGCGGTGCCCGCGCCGGAGTTGACGGGCGTGTCGCCGAACCGCTTGGCGCCGAGCAGCAGCAGCTCGTGGTTGCCCATCAGCGCCTTGCAGTAGCCGCCGGCCGCGGCGGCCTCGGCGGACAGCCGCATCACCAGGTCGATGACGCCGATGCCGTCCGGGCCGCGGTCGGTGAAGTCGCCGAGGAACCACAGCCGGGAGGTGCCCGCGCACCACTGGCCGGCGTCGTCGACGAGGCCCTTCTCCCGCAGGGCGGCCAGCAGCTCGTCGAGGTAGCCGTGCACGTCGCCGACGACGAACAGGGGCCCCTGCCCGGTCGCGGACTGCTGCACCGCCGCCGGTACGGGGTCGACCGCGACCTGGACCGTGTCACCCCGGCGGATGACGGGCAGATCGCGCTGCGTGGGCGTGTAGCCCTCGGGCAGGGCCTCCTCGAGCCCCTCCTCGGAGGGCGGCGCGGACTCGCCCGCGGGCATGCCGGGGGCAGCGTACGGAGCGGTCTCGTGGACGTACGCGGGTACCCGGAAGTCGCGCACCGTCGCCGTCCGCTCCACCTCGGGTCCCTGACCGGCCCCCTGAGTCATCGACCCCTCCACCATCGCGCCGCGTCTGCACCGCTTCGGACTGCCTGGTCGCAGCGGCCCGCGGTGTGTGGGCCCATCATAGGAATGCGGATCGCGCTGTGTGATGACCCAGGGGTGGTGAATCGGGCCAGGACTCCGGTTCGCTGCGGCTTTCGCCCCGATTGGGCACGGCTTCGCCCGTCCGCAGCCTTGGCCCGGCCGTGTTCCGGACGTGGTCCTGCCGTGTTCCGGGCGTGCCGGGTGTGGCCCTCGCCGCCCTGTTTCGCCGTCGTTCCGCGTTGTCGTGGCCCGCCGTTCTCCGCTGTTCCTCCACGCACCCCGCACCGGCCGGGTCGCGCGTACGGCCGCGACCCGGTCCCGCGTCCGGCGCCCCGGGGGACGCCGGACGCGCCCTACTCGCCCTCCGGCGACCGCGGCGGGCTGACCGTCGTACGCGGCGGGCGCCGCTGTGACGAGGTACGCACGATCAGTTCGGTCGGTATCACCTGCTCGACCGGCTGGTCGGAGTGCAGCCCCTCGATCGCGTCGATGAGGACCTGGATCACGGCGGTGCCGATGCGGCGGGGCTTCAACGACAGGGTGGTGATGGGAGGCTCGGTGCTGGCGTACACGGTGGACTCGCTGCAGCAGACCAGCAGCAGGTCCTCGGGGACGCGCAGACCGTAGCGGCGGGCGGCGGCGAGCAGGTCGGTGCCGTTCGGATCGAACAGTCCGTAGACGGCGTCGGGCCGGTCGGGGCGGGCGAGCAGCCGGTCGGCGGCGACCGCGCCGGCGCACGGGTCGTGCGCGGGGTAGGCCTCGTAGACCGGGTCCTGGCCGACGCGCTCGCACCAGCGCAGGTAGGCGGTGGTCGACAGGTGGGTGTACGTGTCGGTCGTGGTGCCGGTGAGCAGGCCGATCCTGCGTGCGCCGGCGTCGGCGAGGTGGTCGAGGATGCCGAGCACGGCCGCCTCGTGGTCGTTGTCGACCCAGGCGGTGACCGGCAGTGAGCCGGCCGGGCGGCCGTCGGAGACGACGGGCAGGCCCTGGCGGACCAGTTCGCTGACGACCGGGTCGTGGTCGGAGGGATCGATGACGACCGTGCCGTCGAGCGCGACGTTGGACCACACGTCGTGTCGGGAGGTCGCCGGGAGGATGACGAGGGCGTAGCCGCGGGCGAGCGCGGCGGACGTGGCGGCGCGCGCCATCTCGGCGAAGTACGCGAATTCGGTGAAGGTGAAAGGTTCATCCCCGTACGTCGTCACGGTCAGGCCGATGAGTCCGGACTTTCCGGTGCGCAGCGTGCGGGCGGCGGCCGAGGGCCGGTAGCCCAGTCGGTCGGCGACCTCGCGCACATGGCGCCGGGTGGCATCCGGGAGTCGGCCCTTGCCGTTGAGGGCGTCGGAGACGGTAGTGATGGATACTCCGGCGGCGGCGGCCACGTCCCTGATACCCGCCCGGCCCGGCCGGCTGCCTCGACGTGAGGTTTCCGCGCGGCTCACCTGGTGCTTCCCTGCTGCTGTCATGGCGAGCCGATAGTAGGGCTCATGGGGTGGGGTAGTGCGGACGCATATGCACGCGTTGACAGTCACGTTTCTGCAAGATCATCAAAGCTTAACAGCCTTGGAAAGTAAGCTAGTTGGGCCCACTCACCCCATTACCTGGCGCGTTGACCAGTGAGTGCCTGCGGGGTGGCGGATGTTGCGAAGAGGTCTCAACTCACCTGCACGAGGGATGCGCGCCACGGCGTGAGCCACCGGCGCGTAGATATATGTGCGGCGCGCCCCCCGAATCGTGCGCCTTCGTGCACTGATGCCCCTGATGCCGGTGTGACGGACGAGGTCTGCCCCACCCCGTCCGTCCCTCCCGCCTGTACGCAGCGGCGGTGAATCCTCATAAGGTGAGAAGTATTCGATGCCGGTGGTGGTCACGAGGAGGACTGCGGTGAGCGAGACGAGCCCCAAGCTGCGCGCCGAGCTGGAGGGGATTCCCACCTACAAGCCGGGCAAGCCCGCCGCGGCCGACGGTCCGGTGGCCTACAAGCTGTCCTCCAACGAGAATCCCTACCCGCCATTGCCGGGAGTGATGGAGACGGTGACGGCCGCCGCCGCCTCCTTCAACCGCTACCCGGACATGGCCTGTACGTCGCTGATGGCCGAGCTGTCCGACCGCTTCGGGGTGCCCCTGGCCCACCTGGCCACCGGCACCGGCTCGGTGGGTGTGGCCCAGCAGCTGATCCAGGCGACCTCGGGCCCCGGCGACGAGGTGATCTACGCCTGGCGTTCGTTCGAGGCGTATCCGATCATCACGCAGATCAGCGGCGCGAGGTCCGTGCAGGTACCGCTGACGCCGGGCGAGGTGCACGACCTGGACGCGATGGCGGACGCGATCACCGACCGCACCCGGCTGATCTTCGTCTGCAACCCCAACAACCCGACGGGCACGGTGGTACGGCGGGCCGAGCTGGAGCGGTTCCTGGACCGGGTGCCGAGCGACGTGCTGGTCGTCCTGGACGAGGCCTACCGCGAGTTCATCCGGGACGCCGAGGTCCCGGACGGCGTCGAGTTCTACCGTGAGCGGCCCAACGTCTGCGTCCTGCGCACCTTCTCCAAGGCCTACGGCCTGGCGGGACTGCGGGTCGGGTTCGCGATCGCCCACGAGCCGGTGGCGGCGGCGCTGCGCAAGACCGCGGTGCCCTTCGGGGTCAGCCAGATCGCGCAGGAGGCGGCGATCGCCTCGCTGCGCGCGGAGGACGAGCTGATCGGCCGGGTCGGCTCGCTGGTGTGCGAGCGCACCCGCGTGGCCGACGCGCTGCGCGCGCAGGGCTGGACGGTGCCGGAGACCCAGGCCAACTTCGTCTGGCTGCGGCTGGGGGAGCGCACGCTCGCCTTCGCGAACGCCTGCGAGCAGGCCGGCGTGGTCGTCCGCCCCTTCGCGGGCGAGGGCGTGCGCGTGACGGTCGGGGAGAGCGAGGCGAACGACATCTTCCTGAAGGTGTCGGAGGAGTTCCGCAAGGAGCTGTAGCCCCACACGGGGCGGGACGACGAGGCGCGGGGGGGGGGGGGGCCGCCCCCCCCGTAGCTAGAGCGCGGGGGTTGGAAGGTGGGGTTTAGGACAACGGGGCCCCCCCGCCCGGGGGGGAAAAAAAGGAGGGGATAATTGTTG
>NZ_JBHWKU010000022.1:0-45764 GCF_042730645.1 Streptomyces sp. NPDC059906 | reverse complement strand
TGGGTGGGGGGGCGCGGGGCTAACTATTTGTTCTTTAGGGTGTGGGTGTGGTCCCGAATGGTGTGTGCCCCCCACCGGGGGGGGGCGGCGGGGGGGGGGGGGGGCGGGGGCCGCCCCGCGCTTTCGCATGCCAGAGGGGTTGACAAGAGGGGTTGACGTCACAGGGGACCCCCCTTCCGGTGTCGAAAAGCAGTAGGTCATAATTGCTTGTGAATGTGAACGCGTTCACAAGCGTGTCCCGATTGCGCCCGCGTTGGGTGTGACAGACGCGCTCAAACCGCCGCTGACCACGGCGGTGTGGCGATGTGAGGAGAGTGAAGACGTGGACCTGGCTCTGGCGCCGGAGACGCTGGCGCGATGGCAGTTCGGCATCACGACCGTCTACCACTTCCTGTTCGTCCCGCTGACGATCTCGCTGGCCGCCCTCACGGCCGGACTGCAGACCGCCTGGGTCCGCACGGAGAAGGAGAAGTACCTCAGGGCGACCAAGTTCTGGGGCAAGCTCTTCCTGATCAACATCGCGATGGGTGTCGTCACCGGCATCGTGCAGGAGTTCCAGTTCGGCATGAACTGGTCCGACTACTCTCGCTTCGTCGGCGATGTCTTCGGTGCCCCGCTCGCCTTCGAGGCGCTGATCGCCTTCTTCTTCGAGTCCACCTTCATCGGCCTGTGGATCTTCGGCTGGGACAAGCTGCCCAAGAAGATCCACCTGGCCTGCATCTGGATGGTCTCGATCGGCACCCTGCTGTCGGCGTACTTCATCCTCGCGGCCAACTCCTGGATGCAGCACCCCGTCGGCTACCGGATCAACGAGGAGAAGGGCCGCGCCGAACTCACCGACTTCTGGCAGGTCCTCACCCAGAACACCACCCTCAACCAGGTCTTCCACAGCTTCTCGGCGGCCTTCCTCACGGGCGGCGCCTTCATGGTGGGCATCGCCGCCTTCCACCTGATGCGCAAGAAGCACATCCCGGTGATGCGGACCTCGCTCCGGCTCGGCCTGGTGACCCTGGCGGTCGGCGGCATCCTCACCGCGGTCAGCGGCGACACCCTCGGCAAGGTCATGTACGAGCAGCAGCCGATGAAGATGGCCGCCGCCGAGGCCCTGTGGGACGGCGAGCAGCCGGCACCCTTCTCGGTGTTCGCCTACGGGGACGTCGACAAGGGACACAACAAGGTCGCCCTGGAGATCCCCGGCCTGCTCTCCTTCCTCGCCCACAGCGACTTCGAGTCCTACGTGCCCGGCATCAACGACACCAACAAGGCCCTCCAGGAGCAGTTCGGGCCCGGTGACTACAAGCCCATCGTCCCCGTCGCCTACTGGGGCTTCCGGTGGATGATCGGCTTCGGCATGGCGTCCTTCTCCCTCGGCTTGCTGGGCCTGTGGCTGACGCGGAAGCGGTTCCTGCTGCCACCGGCCCTGCGCACCGGGGAGGACGAGGTCCCGCACCTGGTGCTGCTGAAGAAGCCGCTCGGGGCGAGGCTCTCCCGGATGTACTGGCTGCTGGCGCTGTGGACGATGGCGTTCCCGCTGATCGCCAACTCCTGGGGCTGGATCTTCACGGAAATGGGCCGGCAGCCATGGGTGGTCTACGGCGTGATGCAGACCCGGGACGCGGTCTCCCCCGGCGTCTCCACGGCCGAGGTCATCATCTCGATGTCCGTCTTCACCCTGCTGTACGCCGTCCTGGCCGTCATCGAGGTCAAGCTCCTGGCGAAGTACGTGAAGGCCGGGCCGCCCGAGCTGACCGAGGCCGACCTCAATCCGCCCACGAAGATCGGCGGCGATCTCCGTGACGCCGACAAGCCGATGGCCTTCTCGTACTAGGCCGAGGGAGCTGCACAGTCATGGAACTGCACGACGTCTGGTTCGTTCTGATCGCCGTCCTGTGGACCGGCTACTTCTTCCTGGAGGGCTTCGACTTCGGGGTCGGTGTGCTCACCAAGCTGCTCGCCCGGAACCGGGCCGAGAAGCGGGTACTGATCAACACCATCGGCCCCGTGTGGGACGGCAACGAGGTGTGGCTGCTCACCGCCGGCGGTGCCACCTTCGCCGCCTTCCCCGAGTGGTACGCCACGCTCTTCTCCGGGTTCTACCTCCCCCTGCTGGTCATCCTGGTCTGCCTGATCGTCCGCGGGGTCGCCTTCGAATACCGCGTGAAGCGGCCCGAGGAGAACTGGCAGCGCAACTGGGAGACGGCGATCTTCTGGACCTCGCTGATCCCCGCGTTCCTGTGGGGCGTGGCCTTCGGCAACATCGTCCACGGCGTGGAGATCGACCGGGACCTGGAGTACGTCGGCTCGGTCTGGGACCTGCTCAACCCGTACGCCCTCCTCGGCGGCCTGGTGACGCTGACGCTGTTCACCTTCCACGGCACGGTGTTCACCGCGCTCAAGACCGTCGGTGAGATCCGTGAGCGGGCGAGGGCCCTGGCGCTGCGGGTCGGTCTGGTCACGGCCGTGCTGGCCCTCGCCTTCCTGCTCTGGACGCAGGCCGACAGCGGGGACGCCAAGAGCCTGGTCGCCCTCGTGGTGGCCGTCGCGGCACTGGTCGCCGCCCTGATGGCAAATCAGGCCGGACGTGAGGGCTGGTCGTTCGCCCTGTCCGGCGTCACCATCGTGGCCGCCGTGGCGATGCTCTTCCTGACGCTCTTCCCGAACGTCATGCCGTCGACGCTGAACGCGGACTGGAGCCTCACCGTCACCAACGCATCGTCCAGCGCCTACACGCTGAAGATCATGACCTGGCTGGCCGTGATCGCCACCCCGGTCGTCCTGCTCTACCAGGGCTGGACGTACTGGGTGTTCCGCAAGCGCATCGGCACCCAGCACCTCGCCGACGCCGCGCACTGAGTCCAACGAGGGGCGGTTTCCCAGCGTTTCACGTGAAACACCGTGAAACCGCACCCCGAGGGCAGGAAGGCCTGTTTCACGTGAAACCCATCGATCCACGTCTTCTGCGGTACGCCCGCGCCACCAGGCTCTTCCTGGCGGCGGTCGTCGCCCTGGGTGCCGTCGGGGCCGGACTGCTCGTCGCCCAGGCCATGCTCATCGCCGAGGTGGTGGTCGGCGCCTTCCAGCAGGGCGCGACGGCCGCCGGACTCCGCACCCCGCTGCTGCTGTTGGTGGCCGTCGCCTGCGGCCGGGCGCTGGTCGGCTGGCTCACCGAACTGGCAGCGCACCGCGCGAGCGCGGCGGTCAAGTCGGAGCTGCGGGGCCGACTGCTGGAACGGGCCACCGCGCTCGGCCCCGGCTGGCTGGGCGGACAGCGGACCGGCTCCCTGGTCGCCCTGGCCACCCGGGGCGTCGACGCCCTCGACGACTACTTCTCGCGCTACCTTCCGCAACTGGGCCTCGCGGTGGTCGTGCCCGTGGCGGTGCTGGCCCGCATCGTGACCGAGGACTGGGTCTCGGCGGCCATCATCGTCGGCACCCTCCCCCTCATCCCGGTCTTCATGATGCTGATCGGCTGGGCCACCCAGTCCCGGATGGACCGCCAGTGGCGGCTGCTGTCGCGGCTGTCGGGACACTTCCTGGACGTGGTCGCGGGGCTGCCCACGCTGAAGGTCTTCGGCCGGGCCAGGGCGCAGGCCGAGTCGATCAAGCGCATCACCGGCGAGTACCGCCAGGCGACCATGCGGACCCTGCGGATCGCCTTCCTGTCGTCCTTCGCGCTGGAACTGCTCGCCACGCTGTCCGTCGCGCTCGTCGCCGTCACCATCGGCATGCGCCTGGTCCACGGGGACATGGCGTTGTACGACGGCCTGGTCGTGCTCGTCCTCGCGCCGGAGGCCTATCTGCCGCTGCGGCAGGTGGGGGCGCAGTACCACGCGGCGGCCGAGGGTCTCGCCGCCGCCGAGGACATCTTCTCGGTGCTGGAGCGTCCGGTACCGGAGTCGGGGACCGGCCCGGTTCCGGCGGACGGTGCGCTGCGTTTCGAGGGCGTGACGGTCCGCTATCCCGGACGTGCCGCGGCGGCCGTCACGGATGTGGACTTCACCGTCGAGCCCGGGGAGACGGTCGCGCTCGTCGGTCCCAGCGGGGCGGGCAAGTCGACGCTCCTGAACGCCCTGCTCGGCTTCGTTCCCCCGACCGGGGGGCGGGTCCGGGTCGGGGGAGCCGACCTCGCCTCGCTCGATGTCGCGCAGTGGCACGCCCGCGTCGCCTGGGTGCCCCAGCACCCGCACCTGTACGCCGGCACCATCGCGGAGAACGTACGGCTGGCCCGGCCCGACGCCGACGACACCGTCGTACGCCGGGCCCTGCGGGACGCGGGCGCCCTGGAGTTCGTGGACGCGCTGCCCGAGGGCACGGCGACCGTCCTCGGGGAGGACGGGACCGGCCTGTCCGCGGGACAGCGGCAGCGGCTGGCGCTGGCCCGGGCGTTTCTCGCGGACCGGCCGGTGCTGCTGCTCGACGAGCCGACGGCGGCCCTGGACGGGGCCACCGAGGCGGAGGTCGTGGACGCCGTCCGCAGGCTGGCGCAGGGGCGTACGGTCCTGCTGGTGGTGCACCGTCCGGCGCTGCTGGAGGTCGCCGACCGGGTGGTGCGGCTGGACGCGCCGGCGGGCTTCGCCGGGGCCGGGCACACCAGCGGGCCGCCAGTAGCCGCGCAGGACGGCCCGCGCACCGCCGCTCCGGGTTCCTTCGACGAACCGGCCACCGCGTCCACCTCGCCCGCCGAGCCCGCCGAGTCCGCCGCGAAGGCGCGGGGAGGCGTGCTGTCCCGGGTCCGCGCCATGTCCGGCGCCCGGCGCGGACGGCTCGGCCTCGCGCTGCTGCTCAGCAGTCTGGCGCTGGGCAGCGCCGTCGGCCTGATGGCGACCTCCGGGTACCTCATCTCCCGGGCCTCCGAGCAGCCGCCGGTGCTGTACCTGATGGTGGCCGTGACGGCGACGCGGGCCTTCGGCATCGGGCGGGCCGTGTTCCGCTACGCGGAGCGGCTGGTGTCGCACGACGCCGTGCTGCGGATGCTGGCCGACACGCGGGTCGCCGTGTACCGGCGGCTGGAGCGGCTGGCCCCGGCCGGGCTGCGGCACAGCCGCCGGGGCGACCTGCTGTCCCGGCTCGTCGCCGACGTCGACGCCTTGCAGGACTACTGGCTGCGCTGGCTGCTGCCCGCAGGCAGTGCGCTGGTCGTCTCCGCCGCCTCGGTCGGGTTCACGGCCTGGCTGCTGCCGGAGGCGGGCGTCGTGCTCGCGGTCGGCCTGCTCGCGGCCGGTGTCGGTGTTCCGCTGCTCACCGCGGCCGTTGCACGGCGCGCGGAGCGCAGGCTGGCCCCCGCCAGGGGTGTGCTCGCCACCCGCGTGACGGAGCTGCTCACCGGTACCGCCGAGCTGACCGTCGCCGGTGCCCTGCCCGGTCGCGCCGCCGGGGCCCGGCGGGCCGACGGCACCCTCACCCGGATCGCCTCGCGCGCCGCCACGGCCACCGCGCTGGGCGACGGGCTCACCGCGCTGGTCTCCGGCCTGACCGTCGCGGGCGCCGCCCTCGTCGGGGCCCAGGCGGTCGCCGACGGCCGACTCGCCGGCGTGGCCATGGCCGTCGTCGTCCTGACCCCGCTGGCCGCCTTCGAGGCCGTCCTCGGACTGCCGCTCGCCGTGCAGTACCGCCAGCGCGTGCGCAGGAGCGCCGAGCGCGTGTACGAGGTGCTCGACGCCCCGGAGCCGGTGCGGGAGCCGGAGGTGCCCGGGCAGGCGCCCGCCTCGCCGTTCCCGGTGGTCATCGAGGGGCTGGCCGCGCGTCACCCCGGGCAGGACAGGGACGCGCTGGCGGGGGTGGACCTGACCCTGGCGCAGGGGCGCCGCGTCGCCGTGGTCGGACCGTCCGGGTCCGGCAAGACGACCCTCGCCCAGGTGCTGCTGCGCTTCCTCGACCCGGCGGCGGGCTCCTACACGCTGGCCGGTGCCGACGCCTGCGCCCTGGCGGGCGACGACGTACGGCGGCTCGTCGGGCTGTGCGCCCAGGACGCGCACCTCTTCGACAGCTCGGTCCGCGAGAACCTGCTGCTGGCCAGGAAGGACGCCACCGAGGCCGAGCTGCGCGACGCGCTGGCGCGGGCCCGGCTGCTGAAGTGGGCCGACAGCCTCCCCGCCGGTCTCGACACGCTGGTCGGCGAGCACGGGGCCCGGTTGTCCGGCGGTCAGCGCCAGCGGCTCGCCCTGGCCCGGGCGCTGCTCGCCGACTTTCCCGTCCTCGTGCTCGACGAGCCGGCCGAGCACCTCGACCTGCCGACCGCCGACGCGCTCACCGCCGATCTGCTGGCCGCCACCGAGGGCCGTACGAGCCTGCTGATCACGCACCGGCTGGCGGGACTGCGGGCCGTGGACGAGGTGATCGTCCTGGACCGGGGCCGGGTCGTGCAGCGCGGTACGTACGCGGAGCTGGCGGCCGTGCCGGGGCCGCTGCGGGAGATGGCCGGGCGGGAGGCGGCGGCGGAACTGCTGGTGGGAGCGGTGTGACCGGCCGGCCCGGCCTCGGGTCCGCGAAAATTTGCCGCAATACGACTTTCCTGAACAAAAAGGTCTCATTAGGCTCGGGTCATGCCCCCAGCGCCGCCTCCCGGCTCCCCGCCGCCCCGTGCGGAGGCCTCGGCCGAACTACTGGCACGAGTGCCGAAACTGCTGGACGCGATGCGGTCCGTCGGCAGCGGACTGGAGCTGCACGCCGCACTGCGCCGGATCTGCGAGACGGCCGCCGACCTGGCGCACGCCCGGTACGCGGCCATCGGCGTCGTCGACGAGGACGGCGACGGCCTCGCCGATTTCGTGCACCACGGCCTGGACGAGGCGACGGTACGGCGCGTCGGCCACCTCCCGGACGGCCGCAAGGGACTGCTCGGCGCGCTCGTCCGCGATCCCGAGCCGGTCCGGTCGGCCGACCTGACCCGGGACCCGCGCGCGTGCGGCTTTCCCGGGCACCATCCGCCGATGCGCAGTTTCCTGGGTGTCCCCATCCGCGTGCAGGGAGAGATCTTCGGCAACCTCTACCTGACCGACAAGCTCGCGGGCGAGCCCTTCGACGACCACGACCTCGCCATGGTCCGGGTCCTGGCCACGGAGGCCGGTATCGCCATCGGCAACGCGCGACTGCACGAGGCCGCCCAGCAGCGGGAGCGGTGGATCGACGGATCGGTCGCCGTCACCACCGCCCTGCTGTCCGGCGGCGACACCGACGACGCCCTGCAGACCGTCGCCGAGCAGGCCCGCCGCCTCTCCGGGGCGGCCGCCGGGATCGTCCTGCTGCCGGCCGACGGGGGCGGCCTGGAGATCGTGGCCGTCGACGCGCCGCATCCCACGAACGCCCTCGGCGCGGTCATCCCGCCGGAGAACGGCATCGTGGCGGAACTGCTCGCCGGACGGCCCGTGTTCGTGGACGACGCCGCCACCGACCCACGCCTGAACGCCGGGCCGGCGCGCTCCTACGGTCCGATCATGCTGGTGCCGCTGTGCCGGGACGGGAAGGTCCTCGGGGGCCTGGTCATGCCGCGCGCCCGGGGGGAGCGCCCGTTCACCCGGACGGAACGCGCGCTCGGCGACCGGTTCGCCTCGCAGGCCGCGCTGGCGCTCACGATGGCCGAGGCCCAGCGCGACCGGGAACGGCTCGCCGTGTACGAGGACCGGGACCGGATCGCCCGGGACCTGCACGACCTCGTCATCCAACGGCTGTTCGCGACGGGGATGATGCTGGAGAGCGCCCAGCGCAGGTCGGCCGTGCCCGAGGTGCGCGACGGGGTCGGTGGAGCCGTCGACGAACTCGACGTCACCATCCAGGAGATCCGCTCGGCGATCTTCGCGCTCCAGCAGCCGGCCGAGGCGCCCACGGGACTGCGCACCCGCGTACTGCGCGAGATCACCATGGCCGCGGCCCCGCTGGGCTTCACCCCCTCGCACCGCTTCGTCGGCCCGGTGGACACCGCCGTCGGCGACGTGACCGGCAAGAACCTCATCGCCGCGCTGCGCGAAACCCTGTCCAACGCTTTCCGGCACGCCCACGCCGAACGGATCGAGGTGGTCGTGGACGCGACGGCGACCCTGCGGGACGGCCGGCCGGGCGTCCGGCTGACCGTCGCGGACGACGGTGTCGGCGTTCCCGAGGGCGGCCGGCGCAGCGGCCTGCGCAACCTGGAGCGCCGCGCCGAGACCGTGGGCGGTACCAGTCGGCTCGGGCCGGGCATCGGGGCGGGCGGCGGTGGCACGACGGTGCTGTGGGAGGCGCCGTACTGAGCATCGCCGACGCCGTGTTGCCCCGTGTGCAGCAGCCGCGTTGGTCCGTGTGCAGCAACGGGTCCCCCACTCGTACGACGTGAACGAGACCGCGGGCGCCGCGCAGGTCCACGATCGCTGTCATGCGCTCATCCCGCCGACGTCCGCTGCTGGTTCCGGTGCTGCTGTGCGCACTCGCCCTGCTGGCGGCCCGCCCCACCGACGGCATGGACGGGGACGCCGGGCCCGGCGCCGGTCTCGGCCCGCAGGTGGCGCGACTGTACGAGGACGCGGCGAAGGCCACCCGACAGTACGAGGACGGGCGGCGAGAGGCCGAGGCGCAACGGTCGAAGGCCCTGGAGTACGAGCGGCGGCTCGACGGGCAACGGCAGAAGATCGACGCCATGCACGAGGACCTGGGCCGCATCGCCCGCGCCCAGTACCGCGACGGCGGCGGGCTCCCGCTCACCGCGCGGATGCTCCTCGCCGACGACCCCGAGGAGCTGATGCGCGGTCAGCGGGCCGTGGCCCGAGCGAATCTGGCCGTCGACCGGACCATCGGGAAGAACCTGCGGGCCGAGGCCCGGCTAGCCCACGAGGAGGCCGGGGCGCGGGCGGCCTGGCAGGCGCTGGAGAAGCGCAACGCCGACCTGGCGAAGCTGAAGAAGGAGATCGAGAGCAAGCTGGAGGTGGTGCGGTCCCGGCTGGAGGGGCAGGCGGACTCCTCCGTCGCGGCCGGCGCGTGCCCCGGCGCGGTCCGCCTCGACCAGCCGGACGTGCCCTCCGGCCCGGCCTGGGTGGCCCCGGTCGAGGCCTACGAGCTGTCGGCGTCCTTCGGCAGCGGCGGGTCCCGGTGGGCGCACCGGCACACCGGCCAGGACTTCGCGGTGCCGGTCGGGACACCGGTGCGGTCGGTCGGCACGGGCCGGGTCCTCAAGGTGTCCTGCGGCGGGGCCTTCGGCATCCAGGTCGTCGTCGAGCACGCGGGCGGCTACTACACGCAGTACGCCCATCTCGCCGCCGTCGCCGTCGACCAGGGCGACCGGGTCGACGTCGGGCAGTGGATCGGGCAGTCCGGCAGCACCGGCAACTCCACCGGTCCCCACCTGCACTTCGAGGTCCGGGTCACCCCGGAGACGGGCTCGGCACTGGACCCGGTGCCGTGGCTGTCACAGCGCGGGGTGCCGCTGTGACGGCACCGGGCACGGCGCGGGACCTGGCGGCCCGCCGGGGCGGAGAGCCAGGGCAGGTCCGCCGGGGCGGAGAGCCAGGGCAGGTCCGCCGGGGCGGAGAGCCAGGGCAGGTCCGCCGGGGCGGAGGGTCAGGGCAGGTCCGCCAGCATCCGCTCGATCACGACCGCCACCCCGTCGTCGTTGTTGGCGACCGTCCGCCCCGAGGCGGCGGCGATCACGTCCGGGTGCGCGTTGCCCATCGCGTACGACCGGCCCGCCCAGGTGAGCATCTCGACGTCGTTCGGCATGTCGCCGAAGGCCACGACCTCCTCGTGCGAGATGCCGCGCTCGGCGCAGCACAGGGCGAGCGTGCTGGCCTTGGAGACGTCGGGGCCGCTGATCTCCAGCAGGGCGCTGGGGCTGGACCGGGTGACGTTGGCGCGCTCGCCGATGGTGAGGCGGGCCAGCGTGAGGAAGCCGTCGGGGTCGAGCTCCGGATGGAAGGCGAGGATCTTGAGGACGGGCTCGGTGGCGGCGCGCCCGCCCGGCGCCAGGATCTCCTCGGCGGACAGAAGGTCGTCGGGGACCTCGATGTGCAGCTTCGGGTACGCCGGCTCCTGGTGGAAGCCGTACGTCTGCTCGACCGCGAACACCGTGCCGGGCGCCGCCTCCCGCAGCAGCCGCACGGCGTCCAGCGCGTTCTCCTGCGGCAGCTCGCGGACCTTCACGAACCTGTGCCTGCCGGGGCCGCCGTGCAGGTCGACCACGGCGGCCCCGTTTCCGCAGATGGCGAGGCCGTGCCCGTGGACGTGGGCGCTGACGACGTCCATCCAGCGGGCGGGGCGTCCGGTGACGAAGAAGACCTCGATGCCTGCCTTCTCCGCGGCGGCCAGCGCGACGACCGTGCGCGGGGAGACCGACTTGTCGTCGCGCAGCAGGGTGCCGTCGAGGTCGGTGGCGATCAGTCGCGGGCGGGTGGCGGCGGCCGGGGGCTCGGGCTGTCGGGTCGCTGAGGTCACCCGGTCATTGTCACGCATATGCGTGCACGCCCGTGCGCGGCTCCGCACATATGTGAGCTACGGCTCCCCTGCCCGGCTCCCGGGCCCCGCTCGATTCCACGCCCTCATTCCTTCAGCTGGGCCGGTGCCTCCATCGCGATCCGCTCGAAGACCTTCTGGTCCGCGGCGAAGTCCGAGTCCGGGATCGGCCAGTGGACGACCAGCTCGGTGAAGCCCAGGTCGCGGTGGCGTCCGGCGAAGTCCACGAACGCGTCCACGGACTCCAGTGGGCGGCTGCGCTCCGGAGTGAAGCCGGTGAGGAGGACCCGGTCCAGCTCGCCCACCTCGCGGCCGATCGCGGCACAGGCGTCGGCCAGCCGGTCGCCCTGCTGCCGCAGCGCACGGTCCGACTGCTGGGGGGTGCCGTTCTCGAACAGCTTCGGGTCGCCGGTGGTCACCCACGCCTGGCCGTGGCGGGCGGCGAGCGCCAGTCCCCGTGGACCGGTCGCGGCCACCGCGAGGGGCAGCCGGGGCCGCTGTACACACCCCGGGATGTTGCGGGCCTCGTGCGCCGAGTAGAAGTCGCCCTCGTACGACACGGCGTCCTCGGTCAGCAGCCGGTCGAGCAGCGGCAGGAACTCGCCGAACCGGTCCGCCCGCTCGCGCGGCGTCCATGGCTCCTGGCCCAGCGCCGTGGCGTCGAAGCCGGTGCCGCCCGCCCCTATGCCGAGGGTGATCCGCCCGCCGGAGATGTCGTCGAGGGAGATCAGTTCCTTGGCGAGCGTCACCGGGTGCCGGAAATTCGGCGAGGTGACCAGGGTGCCCAGACGCAGCCGCTCGGTGACGGCCGCGGCGGCGGTGAGGGTCGGCACGGCACCGAACCACGGGCCGTCCCGGAAGGTGCGCCAGGAGAGGTGGTCGTAGGTGTAGGCGGTGTGGAAGCCGAGCTGCTCGGCGCGCGTCCACGTCGAACGGCCGCCCTCGTGCCAGCGGCGGTACGGAAGGATCACGGTGCTCAGGCGCAGACTCATGTCTCCGAGCCTAAGCGGCCGTCCCCCGGTTTCACGTGAAACGGCCTCCGTCGTCACCGTACGCGACTGCTCAGCCACGGTGTGAGGAGGAGCATCGACACGTGCTCCTTGTGGGCCCGGTCGCCCGGCAGCGGAACGATCAGGTGGTATCCGGGCGGGAAGCGGCGCCCGTGGACGTGGGCGAGGCCGCCGAAGACGGAGCGCAGGAACGCGGGCACGTCGTCGCGTTCGACATCGGGAAACTCCACGTTCTCGACGGTGAGCAGGGCGTCGCCCTCGTGGAAGAGCCGGACGCTCACCCGGGGAACGCCGCCGAACTCGACGAACGCCTCGTGCGGGAGAGAGCCGTCGCTGTCGGTGGTCACCCCCACCCCGGCGGCGCTGCGGCGGGAGGTCTGGTCGGCGCCGATGTCGTCGGTGACCTCGATCTCCAGCGCGTACTCCTCGGCGATGGCGCGCAGGGCGGTGACGGCGGACTGGGTGGTGGGCAGGTGCTCCATGCCCTCGATCATGCGGGGTCAGTGCGGGGCGGGAAAGCGCAGATAGCGGGACGGCACGTGCTGCGTCAGCCAGACCCCGTTCGCGCTGACGTGGAAGACGTGTCCGTCGCGGTGCATGGCGGCGGCGTCCACCGGGAGGACGACCGGCCGGCCGCGACGGGCCCCGACCCGGGTCGCGGTCTCGCGGTCCGGCGAGAGGTGGACGTCGTGCCGGTTCATCGGCCGCAGGCCCTCGGCCCGAATGGCCTCCAGATGCCGGGCCACGGTCCCGTGGTAGAGGTAGGGCGGCGGGGTGGCCACGGGCAGCCGCAGATCCACGTCGATGCTGTGACCCTGGCTGGCCCGGATGCGGGTGCCCTCCACCGCGAAGCGCCGCTTGTCGTTGGTGGCGACCACCTGGTCGAGCTCTTGGCGGGTGAAGGGGAAGCCGTGCGCCGCCGCCGCGGCGACGAGTGTGTCGATCTCGACCCAGCCGCCCTCGTCGAGCGTGAGTCCGATCCTCTCCGGCTGGTGGCGCAGGTGCTTGGACAGATACTTGGACACCTTCACCGTGCGTTGCTGTTGCATGGCACCAGCCTGCCTAGTGAGACGCGTGTCACGCGATCGATTTTGCCGCAGGCGTTTGATCCACAGTCAAGTCGGGTTATCCACAGGCTGGTTGGAGGAACCTGTGGAAACTACAGGGGCGGCTTCACCCGGGCGAGGCGCCGCAGCATCCGGGGTGCGAACCGCGACATGAGGTGGGCGCCGCGCGCCTCCGGCGTCACCGGGACCACCGCCCTGTTGCGCACGACCGCCTCCAGCACGGCGTCCGCCACCTTCTCCGGCGGGTAGTTGCGCGCCCCGTACAGCCGGGCGGTGCGCCGCTGCCGGCGCTTCTCCTCCTCGGCGTCCACGCCCGCGAAGTGCGCGGTGGACGTGATGTTGGTGTTGACCAGGCCGGGGCAGATCGCCGTGACGCCGATGCCCCGGTCGGCCAGCTCGGCGCGCAGGCACTCGCTCAGCATCAGCACGGCCGCCTTCGAGGTGCCGTAGGCGGGCAGCGCCCTGGAGGGCTGGAAGGCCGCCGCCGACGCGGTGTTGACGATGTGGCCGCCCTGCCCGCGCTCGGCCATCTGCCGGCCGAACAGACGGCAGCCGTGGATCACGCCCCACAGGTTGACGTCGAGGACCTTCTTCCAGTCCTGAGGCGTGGTGTCGAAGAAGGAGCCGGACAGGCCGATCCCGGCGTTGTTCACGAGCACGTCCACCACGCCGTACTCGGCGGCGACCCTGGCCGCCAGCTTCTCCATGGCCTGCTCGTCCGAGACGTCGACGGCCTCCGCCCAGGCGGCCCGAGCACCGATCAGCCGGGACAGCTCCGCGGTCCGGGCGGCGGCCTCGGCGTCCCGGTCGACGGCCACCACGCGCGCTCCGGCCTCGGCGAACGCGAACGCCGTCGCCCGCCCGATGCCGCTGCCCGCACCGGTGACCAGGACGAGCTGCCCGCCGAAACGGTCCGCGTACTTCCCGTTCGCCGCCGTCTCGGACCGGCCGTCCTCGGTGGCGGTGACGAACTCCGTGATCCAGTCCGCCAGCCGGTCCGGCCGGGTGCGCGGCACCCAGTGCTTCGCGGGCAGCGTGCGCCGGGTGAGCCGCGGCGCCCACAGCTCAAGGCCGTCGTAGAGCCGCTCCGACAGGAACGCGTCGCCCAGGGGCGTGACGAGCTGCACGGGCGCGTGCGCGTAGGCGTCCTCGCGCGGGCTGCGCAGCCGGGGCCGGACGTTGTCCCGGTACAGCCACGCCCCGTGTGCGGCGTCCGACGGCAGGGAGGGGGTCGGGTAGTCGCCGCCGGGCACCTTCTCGACGCGCTCCAGGATGCCCGGCCAGCGCTTGCCGAGAGGGCCGCGCCAGGCCAGCTCCGGGAGCACGGGGGTGTGGAGCAGGTAGACGTACCAGGACTTGGCGCCCTGGCCGAGGAGCTGTCCGACCCGGCGCGGGGTGGGGCGCCTGAGGCGCTTGTTGATCCAGTGCCCGAAGTGGTCGAGGGAGGGGCCGGACATCGAGGTGAAGGAGGCGATGCGCCCCTCGGTGCGCTTGACCGTGACGAACTCCCAGGACTGCACCGAGCCCCAGTCGTGGCCCACCAGGTGCACCGGGCGGTCCGGGCTGACCGCGTCGGCCACGGCCAGGAAGTCGTCCGTCAGCTTCTCCAGCGTGAACCCGCCCCGCAGCGGGCTCGGCGCGCTGGACCGGCCGTGGCCACGGACGTCGTAGAGGACCACGTGGAAGGCGCCGGCCAGGCGGGCGGCGACCTCGGACCAGACCTCCTTGCTGTCCGGGTAGCCGTGCACCAGGACGACCGTGGGCCGCCGCGGGTCGCCCAGCTCCGCCACGCACAGCTCGACCCCGCCCGTGCGCACCCGGCGCTCCCGCGCACCCTCCAGCACCGTCATGTCTCCTCCGCCCAGCGCCGCACGTGCGGCAGATCGTCGTCCAGCCAGAAGGCGCTCTCCTCGGGATCCGCGGAGTCGGTCACGACCAGGATCTCCTCGAACTTCGCGCCCGTACCCCGGAAGCCGAGGTGGGGTTCGACCGCCCACAGCCCCGGGCGGGGCGGGTGGTCGGAGAAGCGGTACGGGGACCACAGCGGGGACCAGCCCTCGCGGTGGCCGTGCAGTGCGTCGCTCGCCAGCCCCTTGAGCGACTGCGTGCCGAAGCCGAACAGGCGCGGGGACAGCCGCCGTTCCCGCACCCGGCCCACCTTGTGGGCGATCACGCCGAAGGGATAGGCCCGGTGCCGGTTGGCGCAGCCCTGGCGGACCATGAGCCGGTCCACGTCCTCGTAGATCTCCCGCAGCGGCCTGCGTTCGCGCACCTCGCGCAGGATCAGCTCGCGGTGCGCCGCCAGGTCGGCCGCCAGCCGGTGCTGCACCGGGTTGGGGCCGAGTGCCCCGGAGTAGCCGATGTCGGCGGTGAATCCCCGGTACACCGGGGCCATGTCGAGGATGAACGGCATGCCCGGCTCCAGCCGGCGGTTCGTGGGGAAGAACTGCAGCGGCACCCGGAAGCCCGTGAACGCCGTGCGGTCGCCGAACCAGGCGAAGGGCAGGTGGAACCAGTCCCGCACGCCCCGCTCCCGCAGCCACGCGCGCTGCATCCGGGCCGCGTCGCGTTCGGTCACGCCCGGCTCCAGCCGGGCGGCCACGGCCTCGGCGCACTCGTAGGCGAGACGCTGCACCTCGCGGAACCCCCGCAGCTCCGCGCGGAGTCCGGCCGCCGTCGCCGTCGCCGTCGCCGTCGCCGTCGCCATCGTCGTGCCACCCATGCCGTGCCACCCCCGTCCCACCGTTCCACTGTCCCGGCGCGGTCCGCGCCGACCGTGCTACTCGCCCGTAACGTGACGCCGCCGAATCTCCCAGTTGTTAGACCCAACGTCAATAGGGCGGCCGGCGCGGCCTCGGAAGTCGGTGCCGTGGCTCTCAGGTACGGCATCCCCTACGGGCCCGTACTACTCCAGACTGACGCCAAGACGGCTCTGCGGTCTGACGACCGCAGTGGCGGACGTCACTACTGTCATCGATGTGACTGTGATCGCGACCGAAAGCCTGAGCAAGCGGTTCCCCCGGGTGACCGCGCTCGACCGGCTCTCCGTGGACGTCGGACCCGGTGTGACCGGACTCGTCGGTGCCAACGGCGCCGGCAAGTCCACCCTGATCAAGATCCTGCTGGGTCTGTCTCCCGCCACCGAGGGCCGGGCCGAAGTGCTCGGACTCGATGTCGCCACCAAGGGCGCCGACATCCGCGAGCGGGTCGGCTACATGCCGGAGCACGACTGCCTGCCACCCGACGTCTCGGCCACCGAGTTCGTCGTCCACATGGCACGCATGTCCGGCCTGCCGCCCACCGCCGCCCGCGAGCGCACCGCCGACACCCTGCGCCACGTCGGCCTGTACGAGGAGCGCTACCGCCCCATCGGCGGCTACTCGACGGGCATGAAGCAGCGCGTGAAGCTCGCGCAGGCTCTCGTGCACGACCCCCAGCTGGTCTTCCTCGACGAGCCGACCAACGGCCTCGACCCGGTCGGCCGCGACGAGATGCTCGGCCTCATCCGCCGCATCCACACCGACTTCGGCATCTCCGTCCTGGTCACCTCGCACCTGCTGGGCGAACTGGAACGCACCTGCGACCACGTCGTCGTCGTGGACGGCGGCAAGCTGCTGCGCTCCAGCTCCACCACGGACTTCACCCAGACCACCACGACCCTCGCGATCGAGGTCACCGACACCGACGCACACCCCGACGGCACCCGCGCGGTGCGCGACGCGCTCGACGCGCGCGGGGTCACCGTCCAGGACGGCAGCGGCCTGCCCGGCGCCGGCCACGTCCTCCTGCTCACCTCGGCGGGCGAGGAGACCTACGACCTGGTCCGCGACGTCATAGCCGACCTCGGCCTCGGCCTGGTCCGCATGGAGCAGCGCCGGCACCACATCTCGGAGGTCTTCACCGACAGCGACGCAGCACGGAAGGAGGCGGTCGGCCATGGCAGCTGAACAGCCCGCAGCCACGGTGCCGGGTGACCAGACCCGCATCCACAACATCGGCTACCGCAGCTACGACGGCCCCCGCCTCGGCCGCGGCTACGCCCGCCGTTCGCTGTACTCGCAGTCCCTGCGCGGTGCCTACGGCCTCGGCCGCTCGGCCAAGTCCAAGGTGCTGCCGATGCTGCTCTTCGTGGTGATGTGCCTCCCGGCGGGCATCATGGTCGCGGTCGCCGTCGCCACCAAGGCCAACGACCTGCCCGTGGACTACACGCGCTACGCGGTCGTCCTGCAGGCCGTCATCAGTCTCTACGTCGCGGCCCAGGCCCCCCAGTCCGTCTCGCGCGACCTGCGCTTCAAGACCGTGCCGCTGTACTTCTCCCGGCCGATCGAGACCTCCGACTACGTGCGCGCCAAGTACGCCTCGCTGGCCTCGGCCCTGTTCATCCTCACCGCCGCGCCCCTGCTGGTGCTCTACGTGGGTGCGCTGCTCGCCAAACTCGACTTCGCGGACCAGACCAAGGGGTTCGCCCAGGGACTGGTCTCCGTGGCACTGCTCTCCCTGCTCTTCGCCGGCCTCGGCCTGGTCGTCGCATCGGTCACCCCGCGCCGCGGCTTCGGCATCGCGGCCGTCATCGCCGTCCTGACCATCACCTACGGCGCGGTCTCCACGCTCCAGGCCATCGCGGACGTCCAGGGCAGCTCCGGGGCCGTCGCCTGGATAGGCCTGTTCTCGCCGATCACCCTCATCGACGGAGTGCAGTCCGCCTTCCTGGGCGCCACCTCCGCCTCCCCCGGCGGGGTGGGCCCGAGCAACGGCGAGGGCGCGGTCTACGTGCTCGTCACCCTGGGCCTGATCGCCGGCGCCTACGGCCTGCTGATGCGCCGCTACAAGAAGGTGGGACTGTGACCACGCTGAACATCGACCACGTCTCCCGCTGGTTCGGCAACGTGGTCGCCGTCAACGACATCACCATGACGATCGGCCCCGGCGTCACCGGCCTGCTCGGCCCCAACGGCGCGGGAAAGTCCACCCTCATCAACATGATGGGCGGCTTCCTGGCCCCCTCCACCGGCAGCGTCACCCTCGACGGCCAGCCGGTCTGGCGCAACGAGGACATCTACCGGCACATCGGCATCGTCCCCGAACGGGAGGCGATGTACGACTTCCTCACCGGCCGCGAGTTCGTCCTCGCCAACGCCGAACTGCACGGGCTGGGGGCCAAGGCGGCCGACGAGGCCCTCGCCACCGTGGAGATGGCCTACGCCCAGGACCGCAAGATCGCCACGTACTCCAAGGGCATGCGCCAGCGCGTGAAGATGGCCTCCGCCCTCGTCCACCAGCCGTCGCTGCTCCTGCTCGACGAGCCGTTCAACGGCATGGACCCGCGCCAGCGCATGCAGCTGATGGACCTGCTGCGGCGCATGGGCGACGAGGGCCGCACCGTGCTGTTCTCCTCGCACATCCTGGAAGAGGTCGAACAGCTCGCCTGGCACATCGAGGTCATCGTCGCCGGACGCCACGCGGCCAGCGGCGACTTCCGCAAGATCCGCCGCCTGATGACCGACCGTCCGCACCGCTACCTGGTGCGTTCCAGCGACGACCGGGCCCTGGCGGCCGCGCTGATCGCCGACCCGTCGACCTCCGGCATCGAGGTCGACCTCGCCGAGGGCGCTCTGCGCATCCAGGCCGTCGACTTCGGCCGGTTCACGGTCCTGCTGCCGAAGGTCGCCCGCGACCACGGCATCCGGCTGCTCACGGTCTCGCCGTCCGACGAGTCCCTCGAGTCCGTCTTCTCGTATCTCGTCGCGGCGTAGGAGGCCGAAGAATGTACGACCCCACAGTCGCCCGACTCACCTACCGGGCCCTGCTCGGCCGCCGCCGGGCCCTCATCCTGGGCGTCCTCCCCCTGCTGCTGCTCGTCATCGCCGTCGCGGTGCGCGCGCTCGCCGGAGCCGACGACCAGACCTCGGTCGACGTGCTGGGCGGGTTCGCCCTCGCCACCATGGTGCCGATCATCGGTGTCATCGCCGGTACCGGCGCCATCGGCCCGGAGATCGACGACGGCTCGGTGGTGTACCTGCTGTCCAAGCCGATCAAGCGGCCGACGATCATCTTCACCAAGCTGATCGTCGCCATAGCCGTGACGATGGCCTTCTCCGCCGTGCCCACGCTGCTCGCGGGCCTGATCCTCAACGGCAACGGCCAGCAGGTCGCCGTCGCCTACACGATCGCCGCGCTGGTCGCCTCCATCGCCTACGCCGCGCTGTTCCTGCTGCTGGGCACGGTGTCCCGGCACGCGGTGGTCTTCGGACTCGTCTACGCCCTGGTCTGGGAGGCCCTGTTCGGCTCCCTGGTGCCGGGGGCCCGCACGCTGAGCGTCCAGCAGTGGTCGCTGGCGGTGGCCCAGAAGGTCGCCGACGGGAACCTGGTGACCTCCGACGTCGGTCTGCCGACCGCGACGGTGCTGCTCGCCGCGGTGACCGTGCTCGCCACCTGGTACGCGGGCCAGAAGCTGCGGTCGCTGACGCTCGCCGGGGAGGAGTGACCGCGCCCCGTCGGGAACGCGGCGTACGTCCGCTTTAATCGGTGGCGCCCGGCTTCCCGTGGCGGCACTGTGGGGGATGCACGAGGACGGACGGCGCCGGCGCAACGGGAGGCCGCTTCGAGCACGCGGGTCACCCCGCGTGGGCCGACCGACGGGGACGCCGGCGCCGTCCGGACCGTGTGCCGGGGCCACGCCGAGGAGCCTGGCCCCGCGTCGGGATCAGGCCGACAGACGCTCCAGGACCACCGCGATGCCGTCCTCGTCGTTGGAGGACGTCACCTCGTCGGCCACCGCCTTCAGCTCCTCGTGGGCGTTGGCCATCGCCACACCCCGGGCCGCCCAGCCGAACATGGGGACGTCATTGGGCATGTCGCCGAACGCGATCGTGTCCGCGGCCTTCAGACCGAGCCGACGGGCCGCCAGCGACAGTCCCGTGGCCTTCGACAGCCCCAGGGGCAACAGCTCGACGACGCCCGCCCCGGCCATGACGACCGTGACGAAGCCACCCGCGGCGCGGCGGGCGGTGTCGGCCAGCTCGTCGTCCGACAGGGTCGGATGCTGGATGTAGATCTTGTTCAGCGGCGCCGACCACAGGTCGGAGGCGTCGGTGAAGGGCACGGCCGGCAGGTCGCCCCCGACCGCGTAGCCCGGGCCGACCAGCACGTCGCCCTCCAGTCCGTCCCGGCTCGCCGCCAGGTACAGCGGACCGGTCTCCGCCTCGATCTTGGCCAGCGCCACCCCGGCCAGCTGCCGGTCGAGGGTCACGGAGGTCAGCAGCCGGTGCTCCCCGGCGTGGTAGACCTGCGCGCCCTGGCCGCAGACGGCCAGCCCCTCGTAGCCGAGGTCGTCCAGGATGTGCCGGGTCCACGGCACCGCCCGCCCGGTGACCACGATGTGGGCCGCGCCCGCCGCGGTGGCCGCGGCGAGCGCGTCACGGGTGCGCTGCGAGACCGTGTCGTCGCCGCGCAGCAGCGTGCCGTCGAGGTCGGTCGCGATCAGCCGGTACGGGAAGCCCCCGGCGGGACCGGTGCCGGGGACCGTGGCGGTGCCGGTGTCAGTCACTTGGCCACCGGCTCCAGGACCTCCCGGCCGCCCAGGTACGGGCGCAGCACCTCGGGAACGCGGACCGAGCCGTCGGCCTGCTGGTGGTTCTCCAGGATCGCCACGATGGTGCGCGGTACGGCGCACAGCGTGCCGTTGAGCGTGGCCAGCGGGCGCACCTTCTTGCCCTCGCGGACGCGGATCGACAGCCGGCGGGACTGGAACTCGGTGCAGTCCGAGGTCGAGGTCAGCTCGCGGTACTTGCCCTGGGTCGGGATCCACGCCTCGCAGTCGTACTTGCGCGCGGCCGAGGAGCCGAGGTCGGCCGAGGCCACGTCGATCACCCGGAACGGCAGCTCCAGCGACGTCAGCCACTGCTTCTCCCACTCCAGCAGGCGCTGGTGCTCGGCCTGCGCGTCCTCGGGCAGGACGTAGGAGAACATCTCGACCTTGTCGAACTGGTGTACCCGGAAGATGCCCCGGGTGTCCTTGCCGTGCGAGCCCGCCTCGCGGCGGAAGCAGGGCGAGAAGCCGGCGTAGCGCAGCGGCAGGCGGCCCGCGTCCAGGATCTCGTCCATGTGGTACGCGGCGAGCGGCACCTCGGACGTGCCGACCAGGTACAGGTCGTCCTTGTCGAGGTGGTAGACGTCCTGGGCGGCCTGGCCGAGGAAGCCGGTGCCGGCCATCGACTGCGGGCGCACCAGTGCCGGGGTGAGCATCGGCGTGAAGCCGGCCGCCGTGGCCTGCGCGATCGCCGCGTTGACCAGCGCCAGCTCCAGGAGGGCGCCCACGCCGGTCAGGAAGTAGAAGCGCGAGCCGGAGACCTTGGCGCCGCGCTCCACGTCGATGGCGCCGAGCAGCTGGCCCAGCTCCAGGTGGTCGCGGGGCTCGAAGCCCTCGGCGGCGAAGTCGCGGTGCGTGCCGTGCGTCTCCAGCGTGACGAAGTCCTCCTCGCCGCCGACGGGCACGTCGGGGTGGACGAGGTTGCCGAGCCGCTGGAGCAGCTCCTGGGTCTCGGCGTCGGCCGCGTCGCGCTCGGCGTCGGCGGCCTTGACGTCGGTCTTGAGCTGCTCGGCCCGCTTGAGCAGCTCGGCCTTCTCGTCCCCGGCGGCCTTGCCGATCAGCTTGCCGAGGCCCTTCTGCTCGGCGCGCAGCTCGTCGAAGCGGACGCCGGACGACCTGCGCCGTTCGTCGGCGGACAGGAGGGAGTCGACGAGCGCGACGTCCTCTCCACGGGCGCGCTGCGAGGCGCGCACACGGTCGGGGTCCTCACGGAGCAGGCGAAGGTCAATCACGCGGTCAAGGCTACCGGTGCGTGGTGTCGGCTCTCGACCCACTATTGCCGTACGCGGGCCGCACATCCCCTTCGGCGGGTCAATGCAGCGCTGCGCAATCCCCGGATCGAGGCGCCGCACGAGCACCGGGTTGACTGGATTCCCTTGTGGAGAAAGGGACTTGGGGCGTCATTGTCCACAGGAATCTGCACTCCGGAAAAGTTATCCACAGGGTGTGCGAAAGATCTGTGGATGCACGGAAGTGATCGTTCCCCATTCTGGGAGTCGGGCCGTCCAAACCCTCCAGGCCCCCACTTTCGAGTGGAAACGGGGCACCCGGTGTCACTCCGGAGAATGGGGTGCAAGAAACAGGTGGACGAAGGGTGACCTGGACCCCTGCGGGCGAAGCGGGGGGCTGTAGGCGGATATGTCGACTGAATGCCCCTTCGTTGTCGACTTGTCCCCAGGTCGAGAAGCGGACCTGTGGATAACTTCTGTGGACAACGAAAATCAGCAGATAGGCCCGGCGGTCAGAACTGGCGTCAGCACCGGCGTCAGAACCGGCCGTCCTGGCAGCGCGCCACCCAGTCCGCCGCCGCCACGAACGCCTCGTCCGAGGTGCCCGGACGCAGTGCGTCCACCTCCGCGGGCGTGACCTCCGCACGCGGATACGACCCCAGGTAGCGCACCTGGAGGCAGGACCGCTTCAGGCCCATCAGCGCGTCGGCCACCCGCCGGTCGGAGATGTGCCCCTCGGCGTCGATGCAGAAGCAGTAGTTGCCGATGCCCGCACCGGTGGGCCGGGACTGCAGCAGCATCAGGTTGACGCCCCGGGTGGCGAACTCGCCCAGCAGATCGCGCAGGCCGCCGGGGTGGTCGTCGCGCTGCCAGAGCACGACGGAGGTCTTGTCCGCGCCGGTCGGAGCGGCGGGCCGGGCCGGGCGGCCGACCAGTACGAAGCGCGTCTGGGCGTTCTCCGCGTCGTGGATGTCGGCCTCCAGCACCTCAAGGCCGTAGCGCTCCGCGGCGAACTCACCGGCGAAGGCGGCGTCGTACCGCCCCTCCTGCACCAGGCGGGCGCCGTCCGCGTTGGAGGCGGCCGACTCCCAGGCGGCGTCCGGGAGGTGTGCCTTGAGCCAGTTGCGGACCTGGGGCTGGGCGGCCGGGTGCGCGGTGACCGTCTTGATGTCCGACAGCTTGGTGCCGGGGCGGACCAGCAGCGCGAAGGTGATGGAGAGCAGCACCTCGCGGTAGATCATCAGCGGCTGGCCGGCGACCAGCTCGTCGAGGGTGGTGGTGATGCCGCCCTCGACGGAGTTCTCGATCGGCACGAACGCGGCCTCGGCCTCGCCGGTGCGCACCGCGTCGAGCGCGGACTGCACGGAGACGTACGGGACCAGTTCCCGGGTCGCCGTCTCCGGGAGCGTGCGCAGGGCGACTTCGGTGAAGGTGCCTTCAGGGCCGAGATACGCGTAACTGGCTGGCATGTCCTCACCCTAATGGGCTCGGGGACACCCGGCTCACGCGTCTCGCACCAGCCCCTCCGCGGGGTGATGCGCCCCCGGATTCACCCCTCCAGCAGCCGCTGACCCACGTACTCTCCCTCCGACGCCCCGCCCGGCACCGCGAACAGGCCGCTCGCCTCGTGCCGGATGAACCTCGACAGCGCGTCGCCCCGGTCCAGCTTGCGCTGCACGGGCACGAAGCCGCGCAGCGGATCGGCCTGCCAGCAGACGAAGAGCAGGCCGGCGTCCGGGACGCCGTCGGCGTCGAAGCCGTCGTGGTACGAAAAGGGCCGGCGGACCATCGCGGCGCCGCCGTTCTGGTCGGGGCGGGTGATCCGGGCGTGGGCGTTGATCGGAACGACCAGCCCTCCGGACCCGTCCGTCTTCTCCAGGTCCATCTCCGTCGACTCGGTGGCCCCGCTCCCGCCGGACAGCGGCGCCCCGTCGGACTTCCGGCGCCCGATGACGTCCTCCTGCGCCTTGAGGGACAGTTCCTCCCAGTCGTCGAGGAGCATGCGGATGCGGCGTACGACGACGTAGGAGCCGTTCGCCATCCAGGCCGGGCCGCCCTTCCCGGCCTCCGGCTCCTCGGGGACGAAGATCCGCCGGTCGAAGTCGGCCTCGCCGGGCTTCGGGTTGCGGGTGCCGTCGACCTGGCCCATGAGGTTGCGGGCGGTCATGGGGTGGGCGGTGGCGCCGGGGGAACGGTTGAAGCCGTTCATCTGCCAGCGGACGCGGGCGGCCGCCCCGGCGTCCCGCTGGATCGCGCGCAGGGCGTGAAAGGCCACCAGCGCGTCGTCGGCGCCGATCTGCACCCACAGGTCGCCGTTGCTGCGGTTCTTGTCGAGGTGGTCGGAGGAGAAGTCGGGGAGCGGGTCGAGCGCGACCGGGCGCTGCTTGTCCAGACCGGTCCGGCCGAAGAAGCCGTGCCCGAATCCGAAGGTGACGGTCAGCGAGGAGGGTCCGGCGTCCCGGGCCACGTCCGTGTCACGGCTGCCGGCCGGCTCGCCCGCCATCAGCCGCCGGGCCGTGTCGGACCAGCGGCGCAGCAGCGCGGCGGCCTCCTTGCGCCCGGCGCCCGCCGCGAGGTCGAAGGCGACGAGGTGCCCGCGGGCCTGCATGGGGGTGGTGATGCCGGGCTGATGTTTCCCGTGAAACATCGCCCGCTCGCTGCCGAGCGAGGTGAGGGGGGTGGCGGCGGACGAGGGCGCGGCGGCGTAGCCCGCGGCGGCGCCCGCCGCGCCGAGGACGAGCCCGGTGGCGCCGGCGGTGCCGAGCAGCCGCCGGCGCGATACGCCCTCGGGGGCGGTCGCGGCCCCGGCGTTGCCGGAGTCGGGCGGTCCGGGCGTCCCGCGGGTCGCCTCGGGGTCCCGGGTCTTCGGAATGGACTGGTCGGGCATGGTGCGGTTCAGCCGATCTGCGTGTTCTTGGAGATGGTGACCTGGTCGATGTCGGAGGTCCGCACGGTGACGGCGACTTCCCAGTCTCCGGCCATCGGGATCTGCACTCCGCTCGCCGACCAGTGGCCGGTGGTGATGTGGTCGGGGGCGACGGGCAGCGGCCCGATGTCCTTGGCCTTCTGGGTGAGGGCCACCTTCACCTCGGGAATGTCGAAGGCGGTCCCGTCCGGGCGCTCGACGTAGAGGTGCAGGTCGTTGGCGCCGACCCGGGCGGGGTCGAGTTCGACCCGTACGACTCCCTTGCCGTTCTGGGCGCCGGTGTCGAAGGGCATGTCCAGCGTCACCGCGCCGGTGGAGGGGGTGGAGGCGGCCGCGGAGGACCCGCCGGCAGCCTTGGCCTCCTCCTCGGTGCGGCCCGGCTCGGTCTGGGTCAGGACGGTGGTCACCACCAGCAGGACGACCGCGATGCCCGCCTCGGCGAGCACGGAGCGGCGCAGTCCGAAGCGGTTCGGATCGGCGTCCCGTTGCCGCTTCTGCCGGGCGGCGTCCACGGCCGCGCGCTGCCGGGCGAGCTGCGCCGCGCGCTGCGAGCCGCCGGAGCCCTTAGCGCCGCCGGAGCCCTTAGCGGCGCCGGATGCCTTCGTGGTGCCGGACTCCTTCTCGGCGACCTTCGCGTTCCCGGACGTCTTCGTGCCCGCCTTCGCGGCCGCGCTTCCGGACGCCTTCGTGGACGCCTTCCCGGCCCCCTTCTCCGCGCGCCGTGCAGCCGGAACCCCGGCGACGTCGGGTGCCGCCTCCGCCAGCTGTGCCGTCCACCGTCGCGAGAAGTGGGCGACGCCGACGAGTACGGCGACGAGCCCGATCTTCACCAGGAGCAGCTGCCCGTACCGGGTGTCGGTGAAGGCCGTCCAGGAGCCGAGCTGGCGCCAGGACTGGTAGGTGCCGGTCACCACCAGCGCGATCACGCTGCCGAAGGCGACGCGGGAGAACCGGCGTACGGCGAGGGCGGGCACCGGTGTGTCCGCCGGACCGCGGTACAGGGCGACGAGCAGTGCGGTGAGCCCGCCGAGCCAGGTGGCGACGGCGATCAGGTGGACGACGTCGACCGGCATGGCGAGCCCGGCCTGGAGGCCGACGGAGGCGTGTTCGGACATCGCCCAGGTCGCCGCGAGGCCCGCCGCCACGACGCTCCCGCCGACCGCGAGCCCGAAGGTGAGGTCCCGCTTCTCCTCGTCCTCCCGTTTGTCGTACGCGCCGAAGAGCACGGCGATGAACAGCGCCGCCGCCGCGAGCAGCAGCAGCCGGGAGACCAGCGCGGCGCCGGCCTTGGTCTGCAGCACCTCGCCGAGCAGGTTGAGGTCGAAGACGTCGGCGAACTTCCCGGAACCGGTGTACGAGCCGCGCAGCAGGAGGAGCAGGAGGGTGGCGGCGGTCAGCGCGAGCCACCCGAAGACGACGACCCGTTGCAGGACGCGCACCCCGGAGCCCCGCGGCCAGCAGGCGAGGACGAAGGCCGCGCCGCCCACCAGGACCGCGAACCCGGCGTACGACACGTACCGTCCGACGCCGTACAGTCCGCCGACGACTCCGCCGCCGGCCGACTGCCCGGAGACGGCGACCGAGGTCTCGGAGGGGGCGCCGATTGAGAAGGTGTAGGCGCCGGCGACCGGGTGGCTGTCGGCGGAGACGACCTGGTAGCTCACGGTGTACGTGCCGTCGGGCAGCCCGGCGTGCAGTTTCACGGAGTACGTGGTGCCGCCCGTGCCGGACGGCTTGCCGTCGTCGACGCGCTTGCCCTTCGGGTCGAGCACGCGCAGTGAGTCGTCGTCCATGGAGACCGACTCGGAGAAGGTGAGCGACACCTGGGCCGGAGCCCTGTCGACCACCGCCCCCTCCCGGGGGTCGCTGCCGGTCAGCGCGGCGTGCGCGGAGGCCGGTCCCGCGCCGGCCAGCAGCGCGCAGGCCGCGGCCAGGAGCAGCAGCACCAGGGTCCGCAGGCGCGGGGCGATGGTCTGCGACAAGGTGGTCCCTCCCTCAGTGTCCGGAGTCTTCGGAGTGACCGGAGTGTCCGGTGGTGGGCTGGTAGGTGGCCGCCTTCACGGGCAGTGTGACCGCGACGGGGTCGGAGTGGGCGAAGTGCAGTTCGACGGCGACGGACTGGCCCTGTTTCGGCTGTTGCTTCAGCTTCTCGAACATCAGGTGGTTTCCGCCGCTCTTGAACACGAGTTGACCGTGTGCGGGGACCTTGAGGCGGTCGACCTCCTTCATGGTCCCGTCGACGGTCTCGTGCACGGTGACCTCGCCGGCCTCGCTGGTGACGGAGGTCAGTTCGTCGGCCGAGTCGCCCTCGTTGGTGATCGTCAGGAATCCGGCCGCCATCGAGTCGGAGACCGGCTGCGGTATGTAGGCGGCGTCGACCGAGAGTTCGGCGCCGGAGGAGGCGGAGTCGGAGCCGGAGTCCGAGCCGCCGCACCCCGCGAGCGTGAGGGCGCCGATCACCGCGACGGCGGCGAGTGCGGGGCGCCGCCTCCCGGGTCCTCCCGTGAGGCGCCTCCCGGAACCTTCCGTGAGCCGCCTCACGGGTTCTCCCCCTTGATGAGCTTGGGGAGGTCCTTGGTGTAGTCGTCGACCGTGGCGTCCTCGCCGTACAGGACGTAGCCCGCGTCGGACTTCGGGGAGAAGGCGACGACCTGGGTGCCGTGGGTCGAGACGATCTTGCCGTCCTTGTCCTTGGTCGGCGGGTCGATCGAGATGCCGAGCGTGCGGGCGCCGGCCTGGATGGTGTCGAATTCGCCGGTGAGGCCGACGATCTGCGGGTCGATGCCCTTGAGCCACTTGCCGAGCGCTGCCGGGGTGTCGCGCTCCGGGTCGGTGCTGACGAACACGACGCGGAGCTTGTCCTGCTCCGCCTGGGAGAGCTGCTTCTTGGCCACGGCGATGTTGTTCATGGTCAGCGGGCAGACGTCGGGGCAGTGGGTGTAGCCGAAGTAGATCAGCGTGGGCTTGCCCGCGGTCTGCTCGCGGAGGTCGTACTTCTTGCCCCGGGTGTCGGTGAGGACCAGGTCGGGCTTCTCGAAGGGCTTGTCGAGGACGGTGGCGGCCTGCTGGCTGTTGTCCTCGGAGACCACGGTCACGGGCTTGTCGCTGTCGGCGCCGCTGCCGCAGGCGGACAGCGTCAGGCAGGCGGCGGCGAGCAGGGCGGCCGTGGCGAACGTCTTCTTGCGCATAGAAAAATGTCCCAGATGTGAGGTGCTCCGGTGCGCGCCGGGGCCCGTCGGAGGACCGACGGGCGGTGTCCGGCGCGCACCGGACGAGATGATGCGCCGACGAGGTCACGCCGACGCACCGGCACGGCGCTGTTACGCCGCCGCACCGGAGTTGCGCCGACGGCCGGCCAGCACGCCGTACGCGACGCCCGCGGCACCGACGACGATGCCGACGACGCCGAGGACCCGGGCGGTGGTGTCACTGCCGTCACCGGAGCCGGAGTCCGACGACGAGGCGTCGGCGGCGGTGTTCTGCGCGTCCGCCCCGGTGTCCTCGGCCTTGGCGTCCGAGGAGCCCGACGCGCCGTGGGCGTCGTCCTCGGCGGCGGACAGCTTGAGCACGGGAGCCGGGGTGTCGGGCTCGTCCTGGCCCTCCTGCGGCACCTCGATCCAGCGCACGACCTCCTTGTTGGAGTACGTCTGGATCGCCTTGAACACCAGCTGGTCGGCGTCCTCGGGCAGCGCGCCGATGGACACCGGGAACTTCTGGAAGTAGCCCGGCTCGACACCCTTGCCGTCGGCGGTCCAGGTCACCTTGGTGACGACCTCGGTGATCTGCTTGCCGTGCGACTCCAGCGGCTTGGCCGGCTTGCCCTTGGTGACCACGGCCTTCCAGCCGGGGACCGGCTGCGGCATGACGGACGCCAGCGGGTGGTCGGTGGGGAAGTTGACCTCCAGCTTGGTGGTGGAGGCGTTGTCGCGCTCGTTGGGGACCTTGAAGTCCACGACCGCGTAGCCGCCCTTGGCAGCCGCGCCCTCCGGCTGCACGCTGACGTGCGCGAAGGCGGGGGCGGACAGGGCGAGGACGGCGATGCCGGACACGGCGCCGGCGGCGGCGATACGGGAAGCCTTCATGGACGGAGTACTCCGCTTCGTGGGGACACCGGTGCTGGGCCGGTGCCGGGTGACGGGAGGAATGCGCGCACGCGCGCGTGCCGCACGACGGCGGCCCCTCCCGAAGCGGGACGGCGGTCGCGTCGTGTCAGGCGGCGAGGGCGAACGCGTCACCCGGCGGGCCGCGCCTGATGACGGTGTGCTGGAGCGCGGTGGTACGGGGCCGGGGCGGCACCCACAGGCCGGGGCGCGGCGGACGCGGACCCGTGCCGGGGGCGCCGGCCAGCCCGGTGTGCAGGGCGCGCACCAGGGAGAGCGCCGCGCGCAGGGCGCGTACGAAGGCCGCTTCGGCCATGTACTGGGCCGAGTGCGCCGACAGTTCGACGAGCCGGGCCACGGCCAGGTCCCCGCGCCGCAGCAGCCAGCCGGCGGCCAGCGCCGCGAGGACGTGGACGAGCAGCATCGGCAGGGACGGCAGCAGCGAGGCGGAGGCACCCGCGGTGGACAGGGCGTCGGCGGAATGGTGTGCCGCGCCCGCGCCCGTGGGGCCGTCCGGCGCGATCCGCGCGTCGGTGAGGATCCGCTGCGCCTGAGTCGGGCTGATGGCCGCCGCGGTGGTCCCGCAGACCAGCCGTGCGGCCTGCTGGACCAGGGAGGCGTCGGACAGCGCGCCCGCCCCGCCGCCGGACCCGGGGGCCGTACCGGACGCAGTGGCCGCAGTCGCCGCGGCGGTGCCGTGCTGGCCCAGGCCGAACAGGGTGTGCAGCGCGGTCTGTCCGACGGTGAGCAGCACCGCGATGCCGGGCAGCGAGCGCCGGCGGCCGGCCAGCGGCACGGCGACCAGGACCACCCCGAGGAACCCCGCGCCCAGCGACCACAGCGGAACGGTGGCGCAGGAGGCGAGGGTGTGCCCCGCCGCGGCCAGCACGACGCAGACCGCGGCGAACACCGCGGCCCGCAGCATCCGGAGATCGTTCCCGGAGCGCGCCGTTGGCGGGTGGGGGGCAGTCATGGCGGGCTCATCATCGCACTCACGACCCGCACGCCGTACGGCAGGTCCACAAGGTGCCCTACGACCGGAACGCGGGGACAGGTACGGAAGGTCACATTCTGTTCCGGGCCGTCCCGCATACACCGGTCGGCGGCGGCGACGCATCCGCCAGATGAGCGGTGTCACGGGTGCGGCGCGCTTACGCCACGCCGTGAGGGGCAATACGTATCGGTATGTCGAGCCGCGGCCGGGAGGCTGGAGCATGAGCATCTGGTGGTCACTCCATTTGCGGCGCGAGGCTGCGAGCGTGCCCCTGGCCCGCCGCCTGCTGATCGGCACCATGGAGACCGCGGGCGTGGACCCGGACATCTCCTTCGACCTCTCCGTCGCCCTGAGCGAGGCCTGCGCGAACGCCGTCGAGCACGGCGGGGACGACGGCTCCGGCGGTCCCGGCGAGGCGTACCGGGTCACGGCCTACCTGGACGGCGAGCGGTGCCGGATCGAGGTCGCGGACACGGGCCCCGGCTTTCCCGCCCCCGCCCCGGGCGGGCCGCACGGCGTGAGTCGCCCGGCGTCCCCGGAGGCGGAGAGCGGTCGCGGCCTGTGTCTCATCCGGGAGCTCGCCGACCACGTCCACATCGGCAGTGCGCCGGGGCGGACCGGTGCCGTCGTGAGCTTCGACAAGGTCCTCAAGTGGCGCGAGAACGCCCCGCTGGTGGCGGTCTGACGGCAGGACCCGGACACGCCGACGGCCGGGCATCCGCGCGGGTGCCCGGCCGTCGGCGTGCCCGGCCGTCGTACGGCGGGTGCCGGTCAGCCCTTCAGCGCGGCCATCCACTCCTCGACCTCGTCCGACCGGCGCGGCAGTCCTGCGGACAGGTTCCGGTTGCCGTCGGCGGTGACGAGGATGTCGTCCTCGATGCGCACGCCGATGCCCCGGTACTCCTCGGGCACGGTCAGGTCGTCGGCCTGGAAGTACAGGCCCGGCTCCACGGTGAGCACCATGCCGGGCTCCAGCGTGCCGTCGACGTACGACTCGACGCGCGCGGCGGCGCAGTCGTGGACGTCCATGCCGAGCATGTGGCCGGTGCCGTGCAGGGTCCAGCGGCGCTGCAGGCCCAGTTCGAGGACGCGCTCGACGGGGCCCTCGACCAGGCCCCACTCGACGAGCCGCTCGGCCAGCACGCGCTGGGACGCGTCGTGGAAGTCGCGGTACTTGGCGCCCGGCTTCACCGCCGCGATGCCGGCCTCCTGGGCGTCGTACACGGCGTCGTAGATCTTCTTCTGCAGCTCGCTGTACGTGCCGCTGATCGGCAGCGTGCGCGTCACGTCGGCGGTGTAGTACGTGTGGGTCTCCACGCCCGCGTCGAGTAGCAGCAGGTCGCCGGAGCGGACCGGGCCGTCGTTGCGGACCCAGTGCAGGGTGCAGGCGTGCGGGCCGGCGGCGCAGATGGAGCCGTAGCCGACGTCGTTGCCCTCCACGCGCGCGCGGAGGAAGAAGGTGCCCTCGATGTAGCGTTCGCTGGTCGCCTCGGCCCGGTCGAGGACCTTCACGACGTCCTCGAAGCCGCGCACGGTGGAGTCGACGGCCTTCTGCAGCTCACCGATCTCGAACTCGTCCTTGACCAGGCGGGCCTCGGACAGGAAGACGCGCAGCTCGTCGTCGCGCTCGGCGGTGACCTTGTCGGTCAGGGCCGCCTCGATCCCGGCGTCGAAGCCGCGCACGACGCGCACCGGGCCGGTGGCCTCGCGCAGGCTGTCGGCCAGCTCGCGGACGTCGGAGGCGGGGATGCCGTACAGCTCTCCGGCCTCGGTGAGGGAGTGGCGGCGGCCGACCCACAGCTCGCCCATCCCGTTCAGCCAGAACTCGCCGTTCTCGCGGTCCGAGCGCGGCAGGAGGTAGAGCGTCGCGGTGTGGCCGTCGCCCCGGGGCTCCAGGACCAGGACGCCGTCGTCGGTCTGGTTGCCGGTCAGGTACGCGTACTCGACCGAGGCGCGGAAGGGGTACTCCGTGTCGTTGGAGCGGGTCTTCAGGTTGCCCGCGGGGATCACCAGGCGCTCGCCGGGGAAGCGGGCGGACAGCGCGGCGCGGCGGGCGGCGGTCTCGGCGGCCTGGGCGATGGGCTCCAGGCCGTGCAGCTCCGTGTCGGCCCAGCCGGACTTCATGTTCTCGGCCAGCTCGTCGGACACGCCCGGGTACAGGCCGTTCTTGCGCTGCTTGATGGGCTCCTCGGTCTCCTCCGGGGTCTCCGGGGTCTCCGGGGTCTCCGGATTCTCCGGTGTGAGCTCCTCCGCCACGGTCATCCTCCTCGATACGGCACTGGACCACCCCCATCGTACGGTCGTACGGAAGGGGGCCCAGGGCCGAAGGGCCTGTTACGCCCGGTGCACTACCGTCCGTTATGTGCGGCATGCGGGGCGTCAGTGTCCGCTATTCGAACCTGACGGCCAGCAGGACGACGTCCTCCTCGGAGTCCGCCTCCGCCTTCCCGTCGGGCAGCACCGTGCGCAGCACGTGCTCGGCGACCGCGTCCGGGTCCTGCCGGGCGGCCCGGGGGACGCCGGCCGCCGCGGCGTGCAGCCGGGCGAAGGCGCGGTCGGCCGGGTCGCCGGTGCGGTGCAGCAGCCCGTCGGTGTAGAGCAGAACCGTCTCTCCGGGTTCGGCCTGGAGTTCCACGCTGGGCGCCTCCCAGCAGGCGAGCATGCCGAGCGGCGCGGAGAGGGAGGTCTCGACGAACTCGGTGCGCCGCTGACCGATCAGCAGGGGCGGGCTGTGCCCGGCGCCGGCCAGGGTGATCCGGCGCAGCGCGGGCTCGCAGTAGCCGAACAGCGCGGTGGCCGAGCGGGCCGGCTCGGTGAGCCGCAGCAGCAGCTCCAGGTCGGACAGGACGGCGACCGGGTCCTCGCCCTCCATCACGGCGTACGCCCGCAGCGAGGCGCGCAGCCGCCCCATCGCCGCGACCGCGCTGGGCCCCGACCCGGTGACGGACCCGACGGAGAGGCCGAGCGCCGCGTCCGGCAGCGGCAGCGCGTCGTACCAGTCGCCTCCGCCGAGCGGACCGGTGCGGTGCCGGGCGGCGAGCTGCACGCCGGGCACCCGGGGCAGCCGGGAGGGCAGCAGCTCCTCGGCCATCGTCGCCATGGACGTGCGGGTGCGCTCGACCTCCAGGAGGCGGGCCAGGTGCGGGGTGGCGTACCGGACGTACAGGCCGGCGAGGTGACGCTGCCGTTCTCCCGGTTCGGCGGGCTCGTCGTAGAGCCAGACGGCGGCGCCGAGGCGCCCGGTGCCCTCGGCGGACAGGGGGAGGGCGTAGCTGGCGGCGTAGCCGAGGCGGGCGGCGACCTCGCGGTGGCGGGGGTCGAGGGTCTTCTCGGCGAGCAGGTCGGGTTCGGCGATGCCGTCCTCGTCGAGGGGCGGTCCGTCCAGAATCCGCCCGTGGGGCAGGGCACTTCGGGGCACGGTCTCGATGTGGCCGAGATCGGCGCGGGCGAGTCCGAGGCCGACGGTGGTGTCGGGGCCGAGACCGTCGGCCGGTTCCAGCACGACGAGCCCGCGCCGGGCGCCGACCAGGGCGGCTCCGGCGCGCAGCACTTCCTGGAGGCCGTCGGCGAGGGTGCCCGTGCGGACCAGGCGTTCGGTCAGTTCGTGCAGGGTCGTTAGGTCCGAGACCCAGCCGGCGAGCCGGTCCTGGAGCAGGGCCCCGGGGGCACAAGGGGTGCCCGAGGCGTCCGTGACGGCTGCGGCGTCCGCCGTGCGGGACTCGGCCGCCGGGGAGGTGCCCGCGGGGGCAGGCGCGACAGTGTGTGCGGGGGACGGAACCGTTGAATCGATTCCGGCCACTTTCGCAGGGTGCGGGGCGTTCATGGCGTCCGGCCTCCCGACCGGCGCTTACTGCTCAAAAGCATCGCAAACCCCCATGTCATTCTGCGCCGCCAGCAGTGTCTCCACATGTACACGCACTCGTAAGGGGATGTCCAGCATTGTCCTGCCGGGATTCCTGGTGTCCATGAGGTGTGCGCGGCCTCCTTCTCGACCCCTTGCGGAAAAGCGAAATTGGCTTGAAACTGCCCCAGAGGACGCCTTGTTGCGGTCGACTGGGGGTGCTTCACGGAGCGTCACAGCGGTCGTGATGGGTACGTACTCGGAGAAGGCCGGGGGTGGTTGGGGGCCACCTGGAACCCGGCGACGGACCCGGGCGTCCTATCCACCGACGACCGTGCCCCATCCTCCCGTGGCGGAGGCGAAGAGAAATACGCGCGACGGCAAAACGCCAGACTTCGCCACCCCCGCGCCACGCCCTTGCTTTCGCCAGACGCAGTGGCCGGTACCGTCACGGACGAAGTCAGTGCTCGACCGTGCTCGACCCACAGGGGTTTCCCTTGCCCTTGGCGGAGGTGTTCCTCGTGGGAACGCCCCTCGGCAGGGGTGTGATGCGCCACCAGCAACGCACAGCGAAGTGATCGACACATGGTGTGAAGTGACCACGGTGTTGCCAGGCGTGCAACGGAAAGGAACGAGCGCTCATGCGCGAGATCCTCGGAAGGCGACGCAGGCTCCTGTCCCAGCACGACGACGGGCAGCCTGAGCTGATCGGCGCGGCCCTGACCTACGCGACACAATGGCAGTGGCCCGTACTCCCGGGCGCGGCGGCGGACCCGCGGTCGCGGTCGCGCTGCGGCTGCCCCGACCCCGAGTGCACGGTGCCGGGCGCTCATCCCTTCGACCCCGGTCTCCTCGCGGCGACCACCGACGCGCGCATGGTGCGCTGGTGGTGGGCTAACCGGCCGGCCGCGCCGATCGTCCTGGCCACCGGGGGCAGCGCCCCGTGCGCCGTCTCCCTGCCCGCCCTGCCGGCCGCCCACGCCCTCGCCGCGCTCGACCGCGCCGGGCTCCGGCTCGGCCCGGTCGTCGCCTCGCCCTCGCGCTGGGCGCTGCTGGTGCGGCCGTACTCCATGGAGCAGTTGGGGGAGCTGCTCTACGCCAAGGACTTCGTCCCCGGCTCCCTGCGCTTCCACGGCGAGGGCGGCTACCTCGCGCTGCCCCCGTCCGAGACCGGCACCGGCACCGTCCGCTGGGAGCGGGCGCCGCTGCCCGGCTCCGCCTCGCCCTGGGTGCCCGACGTGGAGGCCGTGGTGGACGCGGTGGTCGACGCCCTCACTCGTACGGGTGTGAGCGCGCCCGAGTTGTAGGGGTGTCCGGCGCGCGTCGGGTCCGCGCGCGCCCTCGGTCGTTATCGTCCGCCCCATGCCGCTTCATGCAGGGGAGCACCGCGCCGTCGGACCGCTCCGCGCCCTCGGACCGCAGCGCGCCGGGACACGCCGCGGCGGGCCGGACCGACGGCGGATCCGTCTGTACGGGCTCGCGGGGATCGTGGTGTGTGCGGTCGTACTGCCGTTCGCGGTGGCGTCCGCGGGGCCTCCGGGCGACGACACGGCCGGGGAGCCCGCGGTGACGGTCCCGCTCCTCGCCCGGGGCGGTGACGGCAAGGCGTCCGCGGTCCCGGCCACGGAGGGGGCCGCGCCCACCCGTTCACCGCTGCCGCCCGGCCCGGCGCTGGCCGCGCGCTGCGGCCCCGAACTCACCTCCCCCGCAGGCGTCGAGGCGCAGACCTGCGTCCTGGCCCGGGGTGCGGAGACCTGGGCGCGGACCTACTACCGCAACGCCACCGGCGGCCCGCTCGAAAGCGTACTGAGCCTCATGGGGCCCGACGGGCGCAGCGTGCGGATGCGCTGTGCGGTGGGCGCCGAGGACGCGCCGGGCACCTGCGAGACGCCGCCGGAGGGCACCGGCGGCGCGGGCCGCGGCGGGTTGGCGGGGTACTCCGCGGTCGCGGAGTTCGCGCGCCTGGCCGGCTACGGGCCGCTGCTGCTGCGCGCCGGGAGCGGTGCGGAGGGTGAGAGCAACCACCCTGCAGGAACGGGGAGTTGACCGGCGACTGCGGTGCGTGTGCGACCGGGGGCATGAAAAGACCCGGTTGCTGGCGACGGGGGATGCACCAGCAACCGGGCTACTGGAACGGTAACAAGAGATCGGCGGTTAGCAAATTCGATCTCCTGTTTTCCGGTCACCGACTGGCCTGTCTTCACCGGGAGTTGTGACCGGTGTCACCCGTCCACGGACCGCCGCTCCGGCTGACCGGTCGGTCAGCCGGAGGCGGGCGGCGCGGCTGTGCGTCAGCTGAGAGTGACCTGTCGGTTGGTCAGTCCGCCGCGTGCCCGGCGCTCGTCGTGCGTGAGCGGAGCGTCCGTGGCCAGCGCCTCGGCGAGCCGCTCGGCGAACTCCGCGGCCGGCTTCTCGATGTCCTGCGCGGTGACCTCGCTCGGCAGGTCCCACACCGGCACCGTAAGACCGTGGGCGCGGAAGGAGCCGACGAGGCGGGTGCCCTCGCCGAGGGACGACCGGCCCGCCGCGTGCAGCCGGGCCAGAGCGTCCAGAAGCCGCTCCTCCTCGTGGGGCATGACCCAGCGCAGGTGGTTCTTGTCCGGGGTCTCGCACCAGTAGGCGGCGTCGACCCCTTGCAGCCGGACGGTGGGGATGGCCGCGGCGTTGGCCCGCTCCAGGGAGGCGGTGACGTCCGGCGTGGCGTTCTCCGGGTCCGGCACCCAGAACTCGAAGCCCGAGTGCACCTCTGGCTCGAAGGCACCCTCGGGCGCGAGCAGGTCCTGCAGCCGCGGACCGTCGGCCGGCGCGCGGCGACCCTGCACCGGGGTGCCCGGGCCGGCGGTCAGCGCACGCGCGAGGGTGTCGGCGAGGTCGCGGCTGATGTCGCCGGACGCCGTGTCGTTCTGCAGGCCGAGCAGGACCGAGCCGTCGTCGCGGCGCAGTGCGGGCCAGGCCATCGGCAGCACCGTGGCCAGCGTGACGGAGGGGACGCCCTCGGGCAGCCCGTCCCTCAGGGTCAGCTCGACCGTGGCCGCCGGCACCAGCTCCCGCAGCGCCACCCAGTCGCACTCACCGGCCAGCCCTTCGAACGGGCGCTGCACCAGCGCGGTCGTGGCCTGCGCGGCGGTCCGGCCGTGACAGGCCTTGTACCGGCGGCCGCTGCCGCAGGGGCAGGGCTCGCGGGCACCGACGACCGGGACCTCGGCATCGTCGAGCTGGGGCCGCTTGGCCTTGGTCTGGGGTCGCTTCTTGGCCATCGTGGGTGTCTCCCGGTTACGGCTCTACTCGTACGGGCGCGAGCCTAGCCGTTCCCGCACCGGCCGACGGGACCCTGTGGACGACGGGCCGCCTGTGGACAACTCGCCCCGCCCCGCACGGAACGCGGGCCGCCGGGCCGGATCCGGCCGAGGGTGGGGGGCGGCCTCGGCCGTGGGGCGGAGGGTGGCCCTGGTCGTGGGGAGGAGGGTGGCGCTGGTCGCCGCACGGTGGGTTGGCTCCGGCCGTCGGGGCGCGGGTGGGCCTCGGTTGTCGAGAGGTGGGTCAGCCCAGGTCGACGTACGGCGGGTCGGCTCGGGCCATCGAACGGCCGGACCGCTCTGGCTCTTGGGCGGCCGGTCACCCTCGACTCTCGTAGGGCGGGTCGTCTTCGGTCGCCGAGGGGCGGGCGGGCCCACCGGCCGTGGGGAGGCCGGGCAGCCCAGGTCGTCCCGTCGGGAGGCCAGTCGTCCCAGTCGTCCCGTCGGAGGCCGGTCAGCCCAGGTCGTCCCGTCGGGAGGCCGGTCGTCCCAGTCGTCCCGTCGGGAGGCCGGTCAGCCCAGGTCGTCGAAGGCGTCGGCGAAGTCCAGGCCGGGGATCTCCGACACCGCCGGTGCCGAGATCCGGGCGGCGAAGTCGTCGCGCCGGTGTCCGGCGTCGGGGTCGTGCACGTCGTCGTGGACGACGACCCAGACCGTGACCTCCCCGCGGGCGTCGTCCCGTACGCCCCAGTCGTCGGCGAGCGCCGTGATGATGTTCAGCCCCCGGCCGCCGTGCGCGGTGACCGAGGGGGTCGCCGGAGCCGGGCGGGTCGGGCCGCCGCCGTCCGTGACCTCCACGAGGAGCCGGCCGCCCGCGTCCACCTGCCACGCGGCCCGGACGTCGCCGTCCCCGGCCAGGGCGTCGCCCAGCGGGCGGCCGTGCTTGCACGCATTGCTCAGCAGTTCGGAAAGGACCAGTACGGCGTCGTCGATGACCGATTCCGCCACGCCACCCCTGCGCAACTGATCACGCATGCGGTGTCTCGCTTCGCCCACGCCCGCAGGGCCATGGGGCACGGCCATGCTCGACGACGTGGGCACTTCCTGTGCCACCACCAACGCCACCCCCGAGACCTCCTTCGCCCCACGCCACGGTGTGGATGCCCCATCGCCCTGAGCCGGAAACCGGCCGAACCCCGCACGGTGACGCATTCGACACGGTCGAACACGTACCGAACGCGCCGGAGCACTCCCTGTAGTCGCCTGGCTGGATCTGGTCGGTGTGGCCGAGACCGGAGAATGGGGCAGCCGGGCCGCCGGGTCAAGACCCGTGGACGAATCAGCGGCCGAGGTGGTCCAGGACCGCGCGCGGCCGGTTGGTGATGATGGCGTCCACGCCCAGGTCGGAGCAGAGATCCACGTCGGCGGTCTCGTTCACCGTCCACACGTGCACCTGGTGGCCGGCCCGCTTCAGGCGGTCGATGTAGGCGGGGTGATTGCGCACGATCCGCATCGAGGGGCCCGCGATCCGGACACCCGCGGGCAGTCGCCCGTCGCGCAGCCGGGGCGAGACGAACTGCATCAGATAGACCGTCGGCAGCGTCGGCGACGCGGCCCGCACCCGGTGCAGCGACCGCGCCGAGAAGCTCATCACCCGCACCGGGGAGTCCTCGGCCGAGTCCGGGGCGTCGAGTCCGAACCGCTTCAGGAGCAGCAGCAGCCGCTCCTCCACCTGCCCCGCCCAGCGGCTCGGGTGCTTGGTCTCGATGGCCAGCTCCACGCGCCGCCCCGCGTCGGCGACCAGTTGCAGCAGGCGCTCCAGGGTCAGGACGGAGGTCTCCTCCCGGTCCTCGGGCCGGTGCTCCCAGTCGGGCTGCTCGTCGCGGGTGCGCCAGAAATCCCGGGTCCGGCGGGCGCCGAAGTCCAGGGCGGCGAGGTCGGCGAGCTCCAGCGCGGACACCGCGCCGCGCCCGTTCGACGTACGGTTGACGCGCCAGTCGTGGACGCAGACGAGGTGGCCGTCGGCGGTCAGGCGCACATCGCACTCCAGGGCGTCCGCCCCGTCCTCGATCGCCTTCCGGTACGCGGCCAGCGTGTGCTCGGGCGCCTCCTCGGAGGCACCGCGGTGGGCGACGACCTGAATCCGGTGCTGTCGTGCGTGGGTCACCGCGTCATGGTGCCACCGCGGGCGGGTAGACGTGCCATCGGGCGGAAACGGCAACGTGTCCGTTTAGTCTTGGATGACCTGTGTAAAGGACGGTCGGGGACCCACAGCAACCGCTTATGGTGCTCTGACGGCCCGTGGGAAAAGCTGATGGCATACAAAATCACCAGCACATCCGCATCGCGCCGGACCGTGGAGCAGCGCGTGAGCGTGGCTGAGCGCGACCAGGGTGAGCGACAAACAGCCGTGGAACGAGGAGAGAAGCTGTGAGCACCGAGAACGAGGGCACCGCGGTACCCCCCGCCCCGTCCGCACCTCCCGTGCCGGTGGATGCTCCCGCTGCCTCCGCCCAGCCCCCCGCGCCGCACGAGCCCCCGGCGGCCACACCCGAGGCCCCGGCGGCTCCCCCCGCCCCGGCCCCGGACCCGGCGTCCCACGGCTCCACGGCTCCCGACGCCTCGTGGCCCCCGCCCCAGCCGCCCGGCACCCCGGCGCAGCCCCCGGCGTACGGCGCGGGCGCAGACAACGGCTTCGGCGGCGGCAGCGGCTTCGCCAGCGACAACGGCACCGGCAATGGCACCGGCAGTGGTACTGGCACCGGCACCGGCAATGGCAACGTCTTCGGCGAAGGCCCCGGTGAAGGGGCCGGCGGCGGAGCGGGCGGTTGGGGTGCGGGCGGCTGGGGCGCCTCGTACCAGCAGCCCGCACCGAAGCCGGGCCGCGGACGCGGCGGTGTGCTCGCCGGTGTCCTGATCGCCGCGCTGGTCGCGGGCGGCCTGGGCGGCGGCCTCGGCTACACCCTGGCCAAGAACAACGACGAGAGCGGCTCCACGACGGTCTCCGCCTCCGACACCGGCGGCTCCGTCAAGCGCGAGGCGGGCACCGTCGCCGGCGTGGCCGCCAAGGCGCTGCCCAGCACGGTCACCATCCAGGCCGAGGGAAGCAACGGCGAGGGCGGCACCGGCACCGGCTTCGTCTTCGACAAGGAAGGCCACATCCTCACCAACAACCACGTGGTGGCGGAGGCGGTCGACGGCGGCAAGCTCAGCGCGACCTTCCCCAACGGCAAGAAGTACGACGCCGAGGTGGTCGGCCACGCCCAGGGCTACGACGTCGCGGTCATCAAACTCGAGAACGCGCCCTCGGACCTGGACCCGCTCCCCCTCGGCGACTCCGACAAGGTGGCCGTCGGCGACTCGACGATCGCCATCGGCGCCCCCTTCGGCCTGTCCAACACCGTGACCACCGGCATCATCAGTGCCAAGAACCGCCCCGTGGCCTCCAGCGACGGCAGCGCGGACAGCAAGGCGTCCTACATGAGCGCCCTGCAGACCGACGCGTCGATCAACCCGGGCAACTCCGGCGGCCCGCTGCTGGACGCGCAGGGCAACGTCATCGGCATCAACTCCGCGATCCAGTCGACCGGCAACGGCGGCTTCGGCACCGGCCAGGCCGGCTCCATCGGCCTGGGCTTCGCGATCCCGGTCAACCAGGCGAAGTTCGTCGCCCAGCAGCTGATCAAGAACGGCAAGCCGGTGTACGCGAAGATCGGCGCCTCCGTCTCCCTGGAGGAGACGACGAACGGCGCCAAGCTCACCGAGCAGGGCGTGGGCGGCTCCGACCCGGTCGAGAAGGGCGGCCCCGCCGACGACGCGGGCCTCAAGCCCGGTGACATCATCACCAAGCTCGACGACCGGGTGATCGACAGCGGCCCGACCCTGATCGGCGAGATCTGGACCCACAAGCCCGGCGACGAGGTCACCGTCACCTACGAGCGCGGCGGCAAGGAGCACACCGCCGAGGTCACCCTGGGTTCGAAGCTCGGCGACGACTGACGCCGCCTTCCGCACACCACGATCATCCACTTCGCCACCGGGGCCGGGCCTCCGGTGGCGAAGTGCGTTCAGTGAGGCGGCAGGCGCGGCAGACGGCCGGGGGCCGAGGGCCGAGGGCCGCGGGACGGGACACCGCGCTGCGCTCCGGGCAGGCTCAGATGACGAGGACCCGGCGCCCGCGCGTATGACCGGCCTGGCTGTCGATGTGCGCCGACGCGGCCTCGCCGAGTGCGTACGACTTCTCGACCGGGATGTGCAGCCTCCCGCGCGAGATCAGGTCGACGGCCTCGGCGAGCGCCGCCAGCACGCTGCCGGCCACGCCGGAGAACCGGACCCCGAACTCGGGCGCCCCGAGATCGGCGATGCTGACGACCCGCTCCGGGCTCCCGGTCAGCTCGACCAACTCACGGATCACCCCCGAACCGGCCAGGTCGAGAGCGGCGTCGACATCGCCGAGCCGCCGCACCCGCTCGACCCAGCCCTCGCCGTACGTCGTGGCGAGGGCACCGAGATCGCGCAGGTACTGCTGGTTCGCGGCACCGGCCGTACCGATCACCGTGACACCGCGCTCGCGGGCGATCTGCAGCACCGCCGACCCGACTCCCCCTGAAGCCCCGCTGACCAGCAGCGTCTGCCCGGGCCGCACACCGACCTCCCGAATGACGCGCAGCGCGGTCTCCACCACGGAGGGGTACCCGGCCGCCTCTTCGAAGGTCAGCGCCTCCGGCATCCGCGCCCAGGCCCCGAGCACGGCGAACTCGGCGTAGGTGTCGGCGCCCTCCCCGAACACCCGGTCCCCGACCGCGACCCCGGTGACCCCCTCTCCGACCTCGTCCACCACACCGGCGGCGTCCAGCCCGACCCCGGAGGGCAACTCGACTGGATGGGCCCCCAGCACCTGCCCCTCCCTGACCCGCCAGTCGACGGGATTCACGCCCGCCGCCCGTACGGCTATGCGTATCCGACCAGGCCCCGCGTGGGGCTCCTCGGCGTCGACCAGTTGCAGGACGTCCGGACCGCCGAACTCGGCGAAGCTCACTTTCTTCATGCCACCGAACGTAACACTAACCGATAGCATTTAATAACAGTTACTGTTTCCTACCTGCTAGCCTGCGCGTCATGACCGTGCAGCAGACGGGCCGCCGTGAGCGCAAGAAGGCCGCGACCCGCCAGAAGATCGCCGACACCGCGCTGCGGCTCTTCCTGGAACGCGGGTACGACGCGGTGGGCATCCGTGACGTGGCCACCGAGGCCGACGTGGCCGTCACCACGCTCTTCTCCCACTTCGCCTCGAAAGAGGCCCTGGTCTTCGAGCAGGACGAGGACTTCGAGCACCGCCTCACGCGGGCGGTCACCGACCGGGCCTCGCACGAGCCGCTGATCCCCGCGTTGCGCCGCGAGATCCTGGCCCTGGTCCGGCACTGCACCGCGGACAGCGCGGCCCCGATCTGGCGCATGATCGACGCGTCCCCCGCCCTGCGGAAGTACGACGAATCAGTCCGCCTGCGCCACGCGGAAGCCCTGGCCACGGCCATCGCCGCCGACCCCACCCTCCCCCGGAGCGAAACCGCCGCCCGCACCCTCGCGAGGTTCGTGATCGACGCCTACTCGCTGTCCCGCGAGGCCCCCGATCCCGAGGCCGCCCTCGACGAGATCTTCCCGATGATCGAGGCAGCCTGGGCGGCGGCCCGCCCTCCCCACCCCACGTGAGCCCCGCCCGCCGCACGGGGCCGGTAGGCTGTACCCGCTCCGCCCCGGGCGGGACGGCGCGCGGGTGGGTTGCCCGAGCGGCCTAAGGGAACGGTCTTGAAAACCGTCGTGGCGCAAGTCACCGTGGGTTCAAATCCCACACCCACCGCGGTGTTTGTCGGCCCCTGACCAGGTGTTGTGGTCAGGGGCCGTCGTCGTTCCGGTTGTGACAGGGCTGTGACCGGAGGTGTGGCTTCCGCCATGGTCGGGGTGTGGTGGGGCTGGTGGGGTGGGGTGATGCGAATTCCCCTGTTCCGCACGGTGTTGGCGGTCTCCGGTGTTCTTGTGGCCGGTCTTGTGTTGGGTGGCTGCGGTACTGAGACCGCCGGATCGGAGGCAGGCGGTGGTGGGGAGACCAAGGGGCCGTGTGCGGGCGGTGCCGGCGCCGACGACGGGGCTTCAGGCGGCACGAACGGTGCCGGTGCGGGGCGGGACGGCGTTCGGGTCGTCGGGACGGTGGAGCGGGCCGGGGCCGGGGTGAGTGCTTCTCCCAGTGGGCGGGCGAGTCAGCGGGCCGGGGTGTCGGTCACGGCGGACAGTCTGCCGGGGGTCGGGGGAGGGGCCGGGCCGTGTGCCGTGCAGTACGAGGTGACCAACCCGGGGGCCGAGCCCTTCACGTACACCATCACCTTCTCCCTGATGGACGAGCAGGGCCGGGCGATGTCGAACGTCGAGGAGACGGTGGCCTCCGTGGGGGCGGGGAAGACCGTGCGGCGGACGCTCCAACACGGTGGGTACCCGGCTGACGGGGTGCTCGACGCCGGGCGGGTGCGGATTCTCGACGTGGAGCGGGTGCCCGCTGACGAGGCGCCGGTGCCCGCGGGTCCCTGTCCGGCGTCCGGGCTGCGGCTGACCGCCGACCAGGGCGACGCGGCGATGGGTCTGCGTGTCGTGGGGCTGCACCTGGAGAACTGCGGGAGCCGGACGTACTCCCTGGAGGGTTATCCGGTGCTCCAGTTGCTCGACGCCGAGCACCAGCCGGTGGACGGGGTCGAGATCCTGCGCGGTACCGACGGCATCCCGATGGCGGGCGGGGGCGAGGGGCCGCCGCGGCCGGTGACGCTGCGGCCCGGGGAGTCCGCCGTGTCGGGGCTGGCGTGGCGCAACACCACCGAGTTCGGCGAGGCGGTGACCGTGCCCTACGTCAGAGTCCGGGCCGAGGCCGGTTCCGACCCGGTGATGGTCGCACCGCACCTCGACCTCGGTACCACCGGGGAACTGGGGGTCCGGCCGTGGCAGAAGGACGAGACGGAGGCGGGCAGGGGCACGGGGGAGAGCGGCAGCGGTCGGCCGGGGGATCAGGGTCCGTACGGCATGCCTTCCAGCTCGTAGTCCTGTGCCAAGGACGTCCAGTCGACCTCCCGCAGGGCGGGGTCCGTGTCCTGCGGGTCCGGGACCCGGGTCGTCGGCTGGAACCAGATGACGGTCAGGCCGGAGCGGTGGGCGACCGGGTCCTTGGCCGGGGCCAGGGGCATGGAGGAGAAACGGCCGACGCAGGCCACGCGCGGGAGTGTCTCGACGGGACCGAAGGCGCCCGCGTACTGGTCCGGGTACTCGCGCGGCGGCGGGATCAGGTGTACCGGCACGGTGGGGGACAACCCGGCGGCGGTGCGCAGGAGTGCCCGGATGCGCAGGTCGTTCACGGGGCGGCACGGGTAACCCGCCGGCATGTCGCCGTAGGTCGGGGTCAGGCGCAGTTCGGTCAGCTCGACGCTGCGGCCGCAGGACAGGACGATCCGGGTCAGCGACAGGGTCGGCACTCTGGGACGGTCGTGCATCGGGGTCTTTCGGTTGCGTGTGCCGGGGGGCGGGTGGGTCGTGTCGCGTGGGGCGGGCTGCGGGGCTCGGGGTCCGTCAGGGGTGTCGGGCCGTCATGCGGGCGGCCGACGCGATCGTGGCGCGGGCCTCGCGTTCGGTCAGGCCGGTGGTTCGTGCGGCGTCCAGCAAGGGGGCGAGGAGGGCCGCGCCGACGCCGTTCTCGTACGCGCGGCAGGCCGCCCAGAAGAGGCGGGTGTTGCGCTGGCCCTCGTGGGCGGCCAGGACGAACTGGACGAGGCCGCGGCCGTCGCCCGCCGACTCGCCGTCGGCACGCCGTACGGGGGGCGGGAGCAGCAGGCGCAGGAGCGCGGGCGGGCAGGGCGCGGGCCTGAGGTGGGACGTGCCGGGGGCGATCGTGTAGGCGCCGTGGCGGGTGCGGGAGCCGGGGCCGACGAGGTAGCCGCCGGCGCCCCGGATGTCGATGCCGGGGGCGAGGCGGCCGGCCGAGTTGGGGACGACGTGGTCCGGCGGGCCGGTCAGCCAGAGGTGGCGGCCTCCGCTGGGGGTGAGGACGACGACCGTGGGCGGGATCGTGAACAGGTGGCGCAGGGCCAGTTCGCGCAGGGCGGTGGAGGAGTCCGGCTGCGCCACCGCCGGCTTCGTGTCCAGGTCGACCCCGATCAGGTGGTGCGGCGGCAGGCCGCAGGCGATGCCGTAGCCCGTGGCCCACGGGGCGGCGGCGAACAGCGCGCGGACGCGGTCCGGGTCGGTGGAGGCGTCGTGGACACCGTGGCCGAAGCGGCCGCACTCGCCGCGGCAGGTGAAGGGCTCGGAGGCCGGGGCGTCGCGGTGGGGGGAGCGCAGCGCCGGGAGCTTCGTCCGGGCCAGCGGGATGACGGCCAGTCCGCGCTCCGCGGCTGACAGGGCGTGTGCGAGGGCCAGCGTCGTGGTCCGCCGGTCGGTGGTGGCCATGGGTCTATGTTCGTACGTATGTTCGAGAAAGGGAAGGGTGGGGGTGCGACACGCCGGGGAGGGAGGGGCTTGGCGAGAAAGTGGCGGAACGCTTCACCTCTTGCGGGGCTTGAGGTTGAGTCGTCCGTGCTGTCCCGACGTGGGAAGGAAGGGAAGCAAAGGGGTTTATCGACTTGTCCTCACGCTTGAGGGCGAATCAGGGCTTCCGGGGTGGTTCGCCGGGGATCCGGTGGGCAATTCTGATCACGCGACGTCGTGCACAGCGTCGAGGCGGTCGGCCAACTGCCTTGGCAAAAGCCCTAGTTCACGTACTTCTCGCGTTGTCGGCTGGAAGCCGTTGCGCACTTGTTCTGGAGGAACAACATGGCAAGCATCCGTACCGCCCGTGTCGTCGCCGCCGTCGCCGCCCTTCCGCTCGCCGCCGCTCTCCTCGGCGGGGTGGCATCGGCGGACAACGGTGCCTTCGCGGACGACGGATCGAACGCGACCGCCGCCAGCGCCTCCGCGGGCATCATCGGCAGCGGCGTCGGCGACGACAACAACGGCAACTCGTCCACCACGCAGCAGCAGGCGGTCGGCTCGGGGGCCTCGAACCAGAGCAACACCGCGCAGGTCGACGGCTCCGCCTTCACGTCGATCAACCAGGGCAACGACAACGTGGCCGTCACCTTCTCCCCGCTGTGGTGGTGAGCTGAGGGGCCGGCGCGGGTGCGCTGCCGCGCCGGCCCCTCGGTTCTTGTTGCGGGTGTGCTTCATGGGGTCGCAGTGCGTCCGGGCGACGGTACTCAGGTACCAAGGCCCCCCCGGGTTATGTGGCCCCCCCCGGCCCACCCCCCCCGCGCCCCCCCCCGCCCCGCCCCCCCGCCCCGCCCCGGGGTGGGG
>NZ_JBHWKU010000021.1:136402-141298 GCF_042730645.1 Streptomyces sp. NPDC059906 | reverse complement strand
TACACCCTCCCCGGGCTCGGCGGGGGGGGGGGCGGCGCCCCCCCCCCCCCCCGCTTCTCGGCGTTCGCCGTTCCACGTTCACCGGGTGCGGATTCTCCTTCCGCGCAGCAGCCTGGAGGCATGGCAACCGCGCACCCGCCCGAGCATCCGCACATCGTCGTCCACTCCCCCGCCCTCGACGGCTCCCGCCGGGTCACCTCCGGCGAGGAGACGCTGGGCGTCGCCTCGCACGTCGACGACGTCGCCGAACTGCTGCGGCTGGCCGACCTCTACGTGACCGACGTCGAGTCGAGTGACCTGGTCGAGTGGCAGGGCGGCGGCCCGGAGGACTGGCCGGGGCTGCACGAGCACCACGAGCACCGCGGTGGCTGAACGCGCGTAGGAGTCATCCGCAGCGGGCACAACCCCGGCACAGCACGGGGCGCACGGGGGTGGTGTCGTGGACGGTGGCACGGAGATCGGGTGGGAGCCGCACGAGGTCGCGCTGCTGGGCGGCGGGCCGCGGGCCGCCGTCACGGTGGCGGTGGTCGCCCTGCACCTGCTGGGCGCGGTGGAGACCGGCCCGGGCAGGACGCTGTGCGCGACGGGCCCGGAGCCGGAGGGACTGGGGCCGTTCGAGGGGACCGTCCTGGACTGTCTGCGCGAGCCGCTCACCGCCCGCGAGCTGGTCCGGCACGCCGACGTGCGCCTGGCCCTGGCCCTGACGCGCATCCCGCTCGCGGAGGACGGACTGCTGACCCATCCCTGGCTCAGGCCCTCCCGGGGCGCCCGCCGGCGCGTGGCGTTCTGGCGGGAGCGGCATCCGCTGCCGGCGGTCAGGCACGGGCTGACGGACGAGGACACGCTGCTCGCGGTCGCGCTGCACGGTGATGCCGCCCTGCGCCTGCTCCTGCCCCGCTTCGCGCTGCGGACCGGACTGATGGACCCGGGCGCACCGGCGGCCGACGGGGTGCGCTTCTCGCTGGGCCGGGGCAGGTTCCTGAGGTGGCGCGACGAGTACGAGGACTCGGTCTCGGGCGACTGGGGCGGCACGGGCCACGGGGACCACTCGGGCGGCTGCGGTTCGGGGGGCGGCGGCGGCTCGGACTGAACGCACACATGGGGTCCGCACACATGTGGGGCCCGCACACGGAGGGCTCGCACACGTGGGGCCCCGCATACATGTGAGAGCGGCCCGTCCCCCCGAGGAGAGGGACGGGCCGCTCTCGGCCCTGGGCGCCGGGTCGGTCAGACCTTCAGCGTCCTGACCGCGGTCGGGGCGTGCCCCGGCTCCGTGGCCACCTCCTCGAACTCCACCACGTTGGAGATGTCGTTGGTGCCCGACATGGAGATGTTGGTGACGCGCTCCAGGATCGCCTCGACGACGACCGGCACCCGGTGCTCGGCGGCCAGCTTCTTGGCCTGCTCCAGGGCCGCGCCCAGCTCGTTCGGGTCGGTCACCCGGATCGCCTTGCAGCCCAGGCCCTCGGCGACCTTGACGTGGTCGACGCCGTAGACGCCCAGCTCGGGCGAGTTGATGTTCTCGAACTCCAGGTTGACCTGGAAGTCGATGTCGAACGCCCGCTGCGCCTGGCGGATCAGGCCCAGGTAGGAGTTGTTGACCAGGACGTGCACGTACGGGATCTTGTGCTGCGCGCCGACGGCCAGCTCCTCCAGCATGAACTGGAAGTCGTAGTCGCCGGAGAGCGCCACGACCTGGGCGTCCGGGTCGGCCTTGGCGACGCCGAGGGCGGCCGGGACGGTCCAGCCGAGCGGGCCGGCCTGGCCGCAGTTGATCCAGTGCCGCGGGCGGTAGACGTGCAGCATCTGGGCGCCGGCGATCTGGGAGAGGCCGATGGTGGAGACGTACCGGGTCTCGGGGCCGAACGCCTTGTTCATCTCCTCGTAGACGCGCTGCGGCTTGATCGGGATGTCGTCGAAGTGCGTACGGCGCTGGAGGGTGGCCTTGCGCTCCTGCGCGGAGGCGGCCCAGGCGGAGCGGTCGGGCAGCTTGCCGGCCGCCTTCAGTTCCTTCGCGACCTCGACGAACAGCTCCAGGGCCGCCTTGGCGTCGGAGGCGATGCCGTAGTCCGGGGCGAAGATCTTGCCGATCTGGGTCGGCTCGACGTCGACGTGGACGAACTTCCGCCCGGCGGTGTAGACGTCCAGCTTGCCGGTGTGGCGGTTGGCCCAGCGGTTGCCGATGCCGAGGACGAAGTCGGACTCCAGGAAGGTCGCGTTGCCGTAGCGGTGCGAGGTCTGCAGGCCGACCATGCCGGCGTTCAGCTCGTGGTCGTCGGGCAGCAGGCCCCAGCCCATCAGGGTCGGCACGACCGGGGTGCCGGTCAGCTCGGCGAACTCCACAAGCAGGTCGGCGGCGTCGGCGTTGATGACACCGCCGCCGGCCACGATCAGCGGCCGCTCGGCGGCGTTGAGCAGGCCGATCGCCTTCTCGATCTGGGCGCGGGTGGCGGTGGGCCGGTAGACCGGGAGCGGCTCGTAGGTCTCCGGGTCGAACTCGATCTCGGTGGTCTGGACGTCGATCGGCAGGTCGATCAGGACCGGGCCGGGGCGGCCGGAGCGCATCAGGTGGAACGCCTGCTGGAAGACGCCGGGGACCTGCGCGGCCTCCAGGACGGTGACCGCCATCTTGGTCACCGGCTTGGCGATGGAGGCGATGTCGACGGCCTGGAAGTCCTCCTTGTGGATCACGGCGGTCGGTGCCTGGCCGGTGATGCACAGAATCGGGATCGAGTCGCCGATCGCCGAGTAGAGACCGGTGATCATGTCGGTGCCGGCCGGGCCCGAGGTGCCGATGCAGACGCCGATGTTGCCGGGGTGGGTGCGGGTGTAGCCCTCGGCCATGTGCGAGGCACCCTCGACGTGACGGGCGAGGGTGTGCTGGACACCGCCGGACGCCTTGAGTGCCGCGTAGAAGGGGTTGATCGCCGCACCGGGCACACCGAACGCGTCGGTGACGCCCTCGCGCTTGAGGATCTCAACTGCCGCTCGGGCAGCGGTCATACGAGCCATCGAGTACTCCTGATCCGGCTGTCGGATTCGCACTCCCGTCGCGCCCCGCGGTGAGCTTCTTCCGTAGCAACTTCCGTATAGCGAAATTTGTTTTCTACGATCTGGAAGTAATGTAAGTGGGCAGCCGGGGGCCGTCAAGAGAGGACGATGGGGGTCATGTCCGAGACCATCTCGGTGTGCTGCACCGCCTGCGGGCGCCGGCACCGCTACACGGCACCGTCGTACCCCTGCGTGTGCGGGGCGCCCGTCGCCCCGGAGCTGGACCCGCGCGGGGCCGCCACCGCGGTCACCCGGCGGGCCTGGGACGAGGAGTGGATCGGGGTGCGCTGCGCGGCCTGCGGGACCGAGAGCCGGTGGCCGCGGCCGGAGCTGGGCTGCCCCTGCGGGACGGTGCTGTGCGTGCCGGTGGACCACGCGGCCGCGGGCCGGTCCGGGCGCACTGCGGGGTCGCGGGTGCCGGCGCACCGGGCCGTTCCGATCCGCACCGCCCGCGACGCGGTCACGGCCGCCGTGCTGTATCTGCGCGGACTCGGCCACCGGGACGTGCGCCGCGCGGACCAGCGCCCGCTGTCCGGCATCGGGCTGGCCGCGCCCGGCCTCGTCGTCCAGGTGGATCCGACGGTGGGCCCGGCCTCGGTGCGGGACGTGGAGTGCCTGTGGCTGACGGCCGTGGCGGAGTCCGCGCGGGGCGTGTACTTCTCGCTCGCCGGGTACGCCGAGGACGCCCGCGTCCGCGGCGACCTGCTGGACGTCGCGCTGTTCGTGCTCGACCCGTCGGGCGTGCCGCGCCCGGCGAACGCACCGGCCGTGGCGCTGGAGGCCACGGCCGGCTGAGTCGTCGCGTGTTCAGAACCCGTTGGCACGATCCCAGCGGACGCAGAGACCGGGGTTGTGTGCCGGTCAGGGGACCAGGGCGATGTGGGGGTGGGACGGGTCGGCCGGGCAGACATAGAGCTGCAGCTTGTTCCCGCCGGCGATGTCGATCAGGGTGAAGTTGCCGTCCTGGGCGCCCAGAGGATGCCGAGCCGGCTTGGCCGGGTCCTCCGCGGGGACCCAGGACTTGCTGATGGCATCCCATTCCGAGGAGGCGATGGTGAGGAAGGGCACCGTCTGGGTGCCGCAGGCAGCGCAGGGGCGGTCGTCGGGGTCAGTGACGTCCCAGCCGGTCCAGCCGCCGGTCTTCCATCCCGGGGCGGTGGAGAGGTTGCCCAGGTAGAGCTCGCCCACGTCGGTCGAGTAGGAGCCGTACCGTGCGGGGCCGATCGCCTCCCAGTACCTCGCATCGGCCAACTGGTCGCGGATCTCGTCCTCCAGGTCCCTGGGATGCGGGAACTCGGTCACCTGTTCCGGAGAGAACAGGCAGGGTTCCGGGACGTAGTAGTCGAGCTGGACGACGGGCGGCTCGGTGGGCGCGTCCAGGACGTCGGTGACGGTGGCGGAGTCACGCCAGAACAGTTCAGTCCTGGGGTGGGCGTACTCCTCGTGGTCGAAGGGGCACCACAGGACCTGGAGGAGGTCCTTGCCGGGGGGACACGGGAAGGGGATGTCGCGGGCGTGGAGCTGGGCGACGGGAAGGAGGGGGATCGGTCCGTCGAACCACGAGCGGCCGGAGTTGATGCGCTCCAGGGCCTCGCGCTCCTCGGCGGTCCACTCGGCCGCATCGGGGTCGAGGCGCAGCCGCTCGGCCGACGCGGCGCGGATACGGCGGTGACGCCGGACGTCGTCCGGGGAGAGGACCACCGGTGCCGCGTGCTTGTCGTGCGGTTCGTCGCAGTACGGCCACGGGTCGTGGGGGGGGCCCCCGGGGGGCCCCCCCCCCCGACAGGGGGGGAACGGGGGGGGCCCCCGGGGGGGGGGGCGCCCGGGGGCCCGGGGCCCCCCCCG
>NZ_JBHWKU010000021.1:0-136392 GCF_042730645.1 Streptomyces sp. NPDC059906 | reverse complement strand
CGCCTCTCCCCCGCTCGCGCCGCCACCGGGGGCCCCGTCCCGGCGCGCTGACCGTACGCCGGCCGCCGGCCCGGGGGGGGGGGGGGGCCCACGGGCGCGCCCCGCCGACGGAACTGTCGTGCACGGTGGGCGACCCGGGGCGCGGGTGCAGCCTGGTCGCCGTGCGCGCCAGCGAGGCCAGCCGAGGGAAGACCGCGGTGATGTCGAAAGGCCGCGGTGGGGTGGTAAGACTCATGCCGGCTCCCGTTGGCGCGTACTCTGTGGTTCTTCGGATCAGTTACCGAGGTTGAGCGTCCCGGTGTTCTTCAGCGTGTTGGTGACGTACACATTGGGGAACAGTTCCTCGGTCGCCCCGTTCGCCCGCTCGATGTTAGCGCTCATCGTCACGCCCACGGGAATGGTGCTCTTCGCGTTCTTGTAGATCGGCGTCACCTGGTAGAAGACCGCGTCGCTCGGTCCGAGTCCGGATCCCGAGTCCTTGATCATTTTCTGGGCGATGGTCTCGTAGGTCCGCATGCTGGGCGTGCTGGTGTTCATTCCCGAGTGCCAGCAGGGGACGAGGTTGCTCCGAGTCTCCTCGGTCGTGCCCATTCCGCCGAGAATCTTCGCGATGAGGTGGCACCGGTCCAGCTGGTTGGTGACTCCACTCGCCTTCTTGAACTCCTCCGCGTCCTTCCATCCGGTGATCGGGTCGCTGGTTCCGCTTCCCTCGGGGGTCTGCCTGCTCAGGCAGGCTTGCGCCCGTGCCGGCCGCTGTCCGGGCCCGCTCGTCGGGACGCTCTGGTTGACGAGAGGCACCGCCTCGGTGGTGTTCCAGAACCAGCCGCCGGCGTTGCTGATCGAGCCGGTCGGCCTGGGGTTGTTCAGGCACCTCGCGCTCGGTCCCGTGTCCGGCTTCGTGATCTTCAGCTCGAACTGGTCGGCGTCGATCACTCGCTGGCCCGCGAAGCCGTCGGCGAGCTGGGTGGCGGCGAACTGCCTGTCGGCGGAGGTGACGTGCGCCTGCACGCAGGGCGACGCGGGGTCCAGTTCGTGGGCGTCGTTCAGGACGAAGGCGTCCCATCCCCCGTTGCTGCGGTTGGGGATGACCTCGACGCACCGGTCACCGGCCACGCCGCCCTCCTTCGCCTCTCCGAAGGGGAAGTCACCGCAGGAGTCACCGGCGACGAGTTCCGGCTGGGCGGTGAAGCCCCCGCAGGTGGCGGCGGTGCGGCTGGAGACGCCGCTCGTTGACCGGGTCAGAGGGTTGCCCTTCTTCCCCCAGCCGCCGTTGAGACGGCTCTGGGCCCAGCCGTAGGCAGTCACGGCGCCGCCCGCGTCCGCGCTCGTCGCCTTCATCGGCACGACAGCCATGACGGAGGGGACGGCACAGCCCGCCACCGAGGTGCCGCCGACCGCGTCGTCGCACCTGATCTGTCTCGGGTTCTTCCACGACGCGTTCGGGTCGGTCGGCGCCGCGCCCGGGGACGTCACGTACATCACGTAGGACGTGTAGAAGGAGGACGAGGAGCCCGTCGTCTGGGACGACGAGTAGCCGACGTCGCCGGCGAGGGGGGCGCCGACGGTGATGTCGCCGTTCCACCACGGGGCGATGTCGGTGGCCGTGCAGCCGGCGTCGCAGGACGCGCGGAACTTGACGTTCAGGGCGGTGACATCGCCGGAGGCGCTGGTCATCCTGACGGTGACCTGCTCGCTCCAGGTCGTGGCGGTCGGTGACAGGTCGGCGCCGGTCGAGACCTCCAGGGTGCCGCGACCGATCTCCACACCCCTGCTGTCGCGGAGGATGTAGGTGACGTTGATGCCGGTCACGCAGTACGAGAAGCGCTCGTAGCTGTAGTTTCCAGGGTTGGTGAGGTCGCAGCTGCCGACGGGAGCGTCCGCGGTGGCCGAGGAGAGGGAGGCGGCGGGGCCGCTGCGGGACTTCGCCTTCGCGGGGGCGGGAACGACCGTCACACAGGACTCGGCGGCGCCCGCACGGCGCTCCTTGGAGCCACGCGCGGTGGGGGTGCACTGCTCACCGGAACCGGCCACGAACGCGCTGGTCTCGACGGCATCGGTGGTCTGCGCGCCGGAGGCTGCGGAGTCGCTGGCGGACGCAGTGTGGGTCGGCGCGGGCGGCTCGGCCGCCTGGCTCGTCGTGGCCGAGGCGAGACCGAGGGTCAGGGCGGTGACGACGCCCAGGACGGTCGAGCGGGCGCGTCTCCTTGTGGCGCGCCCGCCACGTATTCCATGCACGGGGCAGGACCTTTCCGTGAGAGGAGGAGGGGCGGGGGCGCCGCGTGTTCGCGGCGCCCCCGGAGAACGGACTGGCGAGATCAGGCCACCAGGCGGTAGAGCTCGCTGAGACCCTTCGTGGTGCTGGCGACCAGGTCCTCGCCGGTTTCGGTGATCTTGCTGACGACGGGCTTGACGATGCTGCCGCCGAGCGCCTTGTCGGCCGCGCCGACCCACTTGTAGGCGCCGAAGGAGACCAGGCTCAGGCCGGTGCCGGCGGCGGACTCCCAGAAGGCGCCGCTGGTGAAGCCGTGCTCGATGCCCGTGAAGAGGCTGCTGAGGGCACCGGCGCCCGCGGAGACGCCGGCGAAGAAGCCGGCCGCGCCGAGGGCCGGCGGGAAGACGATGGCGGCGAGGGCGCAGCCGGCCGACAGGAACGCGGCGCCGGTACTGATCATGCCCGTGGCGTCCGCGTAGAACTGGGCGTCGTTCCACCACTCGTCGGCGTCGCCGTCCGCGGTGCCGTTCGGGTTGACCTGGTTGTTCTTGTCGTTGTCGGCCGGGTTCTGCCCGTTTTGGCGCTCCTCGTGGGCCTGGAGCGCGGCCGCCTTGGCCTTCGCGATCTCCTCGGCCCGCTTCTTGTCGAGGGCGATCTGCTTGGCCTCGGCGTACGCGCGGGCGGCAGCGGCCGCGTCGGCGGAGGCGGCGAGTTCGGCGGCGCGGGCCGCGGCCGCCGAGCGCTGAGCCGAGGCCGACGAGGCGAGGGCCGAGCGCGCCGAGTCGACGGCCTTGTTGGCCGAGTAGTTGGCGGAGCGGGCGGCGCCGCGGGCGACGGCGGCGGCGTTCTTCGCCGTGGCGGCGGAGGCACGGGCGTCGGCGGCCGACTTGTCGGCGGCGTTGGCGTTGTCGCGGGCCTGCTGGGCGTAGTCGTCGGCCTTGGCGGCGGAGTCGAGCGCCTTCTGCGCCCACTCCTGTGCCTCGGTGGCGGCGTTGCGGGCGTCGGCGGCGGCCTTCGAGGCGAGGGCCGCGTCCTCCTGTGCCTTCTCCGCGATCTTCGCGGCGGCGGCGATGGCCCCGCGGATCGCGGCGACGTGGGTGGCGGTGTCGAAGTCCAGCTGGGCCGTGCGGTACTGGACCACGGTGATGAAGTTGCGCAGCATCCACTGCGGCCCTTCGAGCGCGACCTCCGCGTAGGACCTGGTGTAGGCGCCGCCGGTTTTGATCAGCTGGTTGGCCAGGACCTGGTCGTCCTCCTTGACGGCCCGCGGGTAGGTCTCGTCGAAGAAGTGGTTGAGGGATTCGGTGGTGTTCTCGTCGAGCGCGTCGTTGCCGGCGTCCTTGACGGCCCTGCCCGGGTCGTCGTTCAGGATCTTGCTGATGGCGACGCGCAGGTCCTCGTCCGAGGCGCGCTTCATGCCGCCGGTGAGGAAGTCGCCGACGGCCTTGGAGTCGGAGCTCTCCAGCGCTGCGGCGGCGGCCGCGGCCACCTTCGGACCGCCGATCGTCGCCACGTGCAGGGCGGTCTCGCGGTCGTCCTGCGTCGCGGCGAGGGATCGGTCGAGGTCGATCCAGGAGTAGACGTCGTCGTCGGAGCCGGCGAGCGCGTGCTGTGCCGCCTGCCGGGTGTAGGCCCCGCGGGCGTCCATCAGAGCGACCGCGGCCTGTCGGCCCACGGTCGCGGCGACCGCCATGTCGCCGGAGTACAGGGCCTCTTCCGCCTTGGTGATGAGGTCCTTGGTCGCCTGGTCGGTACGCTCCGCCATCAGCCGCTTCTCGCGGACGTCGGAGAGCTCGGCCTGCTCGATGGCGGCGAGCTGCCGGACCTCCTCGATGGCCTGCTGCTTGTCCTGCTCGATGGTCTGCGCCTCGGCGGCGCGGGCGTTCTTCTCCACCTCGATGGCATCACTGACGGCCTGGGTGGCGACGTTGGCGGCCTTCACGGCCTCCGCGGCGTGAGCGGTCGACTTGTTGGCGTAGTCGACGGCCTGGCCCGCGTACTTCACGGCCTCCTCGGCGGCGTCGGCGGCCTTGTCGGCGTGGTTGGCGGCGGAGTTGGCGGCGTCGCGTGCGGTGCGGGCCGCCTTGGCGGCGGCGGTCGCCAGTGCCTGGGCGGCGGAGGCGGCGTTCGTGGCGCGGTTGGCGGCGCTGGTGGCGATGGCGGCCTGACGCTTGGCCTCGTTGGCCTCCGCCTGGGCGGCACCGGCGGACGCGGCGGCCTGGGCGGAGGCGCTCGCGGCAGCGGCCGAGTTGCGGGCGGCGGAGGCGGCGGCCAGGCCGGCGGCCGAGGAGGCATCGCCGGCGAGGGCGGCCTTCTCGGCAGCGGCGGCGGCGCTGCGGGCCTTGTCGGCGGCGTTGCGGGCGGCGACCGCGGCGTTCTTGGCGCTCTCCGCCTTGCCGGCGTCCTTGGACGCGGCGATCGCGGCGTTGTAGGCGCGGGCGGCGGCGTTGCCCGCCTTCGCGGCGGCCTGGGCGGCGCCGGCGGCCGCCCAGGAGGCGCGACGGGAGGCCGTCACGGCGGCGTTGGAAGCGTTGACGGCGTTTCGGGCGGCGTCGGCCGCGCCCTTCGCCGCGCCGGCCGCCTTGCGGGCCGCGGCCGCCGACTTCTGCACGTCGCTCTGCGCGGCGGCGGCTTCGGCGGCGGCCTTCTGGGCGGCCTCCTTGGCCTTGGTGGCGGCGGTCTCGGCGCGGGCCCCGGCCTCGATGGCCAGGTTCGTCTGACGCTCGGCACGCCTGCCCTCGCGCTGGACGACAGCCACCAGTTCCTCGATGGTCGCCGACTCCTGGTCGCGGGCGCGCGCGATGTGCTGGCCGGTCTCGATGAACCACTCGACGTCCGTCGCGGAGCCGTTGAGCGCGCGGTCCGCGTACTTCTGCACCTCCGGGCCGCCGTTCATCAGCATGGCGCTGACCTGGACCTGCGTGTCCTCCAGCCGCGCGTCGTACTGTCCGTCGCTGAGGAAGGTGACGAGGGACGACTCGGTGCCGGCGTCCAGCGCGGAGTTGGCCTCACGCACCACGGCCCTGTCGCCGCTGGACGCGACGATGCTGGTGGCGACCCGGAAGTCCTCCAGCATGGCGGGGGCGAAGCCCGACGAGAGGAAGCCGGCTATCGCCTCGTCGCCGTTGTCCAGAGCGGCGACGGCCTCGCGGCGCAGGCCCTTGCCCGCGCGGTCCAGGCTGCTGACGATCGCGACCCGGTTGTCCTGCACGGTCTGCTGCGGCAGCGTCTCGGCGAGGAAGGACTGGATCTCGTTGTCGGTCCCGTAGAGGGCCCTGGTGGCGGCGGCCTTGACGCCCCTGCCGCCGGACAGCCACGCGCGGACGGCCTTGGCACGATCGGTGTCCGGCAGCGGCACCGGGTCGGCGCCTGCCGTCTCGGCAGCAGCCGCGGTGGCCGGCCGCAGGACCGAGGGGGTTGCGGCGACAGCGGTCGCTGCCGCGAGTGCGCCCAAGACGCGACGTCTGCTCCAGAATGCCGTCTGCATAGGGGACTTGCCCTTCTACGAGAGATGCGGTGACGTCACGAACAGTAGCAACGCAGTAATCATTCAGTGCGAGTTGTGGTTGTCAGAAGACCAACAGTGCATGTTTCGCGAAGATTTGATGGCTCGTCACACTTGTCCCTAAATTCGCGACGTCAGCCAAACTGCCTCGCCTCGGCGTGACGCAGGTCACGTAGCATTTGCTTTCAATGTCCTGATGAGGGCGGTTTCGGGGTGCTGGACGTGGGTGCGTCACCATGCTGGGATGCCAGGGCTGACGACGATCATCGGCGTTCGGCCAGTGCGTCGCGAAGGCGTGCCAGTGACACGCAAGAGGGGGCCATTCCGTATGTGCCGGCTTCCCCTGTTCGCGATCGGTTTCACGACCGGTGGTTTTCAAATCCGGGCGGCGGCTTCGAGATTAGGGATACGATGAAGGAATCCAGCACTAACGTCGGAAAGTCGCGGAGAATGCGGCTCGCGGTACGGGTACTCGGCACCGCCGCCGTCGGCGGCGCGCTGGCCTGGACCGCGGTCGTCGGCGGCGTGCCGGGCGGAGGCGCAGGCGCCGATGAGACGGCCGACGCCCCCGCGCTGGTCGCGGAAGGGGCCCCCGGCTACGCCGTGGAGGACTTCAACTACCCGGGGGCCGACAAGATCCTGGCCGAGCAGAACATCGTTCTGAAGCGGGGCGACGGCCACATCACGCTCGCCGACTGCGCGTCGGGGACCGGGCAGTTGGAGCTCCTGGCCCGTGACAGGGGCAGCAAGATCTGCTTCAACACCGTCGGCAACGAGGGCTGGCTGACCCTGGAGATCCCCGCCGTCTTCTCGATCAAGGGAAATGACTACTCCACCACGGTCGACATGACCGTCGGCACCGAGGAGAAGTCCTACGAGATCGATAAGAACACCTGGACGCCGGTGGGCGAAAGCGCGGACCCTGAGGGCCGCGACCACATGCTTGTGGAGATCCGGGTCACCAAGTAACCAGGGCCCCGGAATCCGCACGCGGCCGGCTCGCGGGGCCGGCCGCGCAGGCGATTTCCGGCGAGCCCGCGGCCGCGACCGACCACGCCTTCACCGCCCGGCTGCACATCGGGGAGGGCGACCCCCTCCGCGGCTGTTCCGGCGCTCTGGTGCACCAGCAGTGGCTGCTGACCGCCGCGAGCTGTTTCGCCGCCGCCCTGGGTGGCGAGGTCAAGTCCGGTAAGCCCGCGCTGAAGTCGACGGCGACGCTGGGCGGCAAGACCCTCGGCATACTCGAGGTCGTTCCGCGCGACGACCGGCACGCGTCCGGCTCGCCGAACTCGTCACCACCCGTCGAGCCCGTGCGACTGGCCGCGGACGCCCCCGTGGCGGCCGAGACCCTGCTCGGTGCCGGGTTCGGGCGGACCCGGACGGAGTGGGTCCCGAACCAGTTGCACACCGGTGAGTTCCGGGTGGACTCCGTCACCGACACCACCGTGGAGCTGACCGGTCAGGACGGGGTGTTCGTGTGCAAGGGCGACACCGGCGGCCCGGCCCTGCACGGCACGGGAGACGAGGCCGAGCTGGCCGTCGTGCATAGCCGGCCCTGGCAGGGCGGGTGCTTCGGCGAGACGGAGACCCGGACCGGCGCGGTGGACGCCAGGGTCGACGGCCTGGCGGACTGGGTGAAGGACGTCCGCAACCGCGACCGGACCCACTCGGCCGACGTCGACGGCGACGGCAAGGCAGACCTCGTCGTCCTCCGCTCGAACGGCGACATCGAGGTGCGCTTCAACCACGGCACCTACTGGGCGAGCCGGTTCCCCGTCAGGCGCGCGCTCCGTACCGCTCCCGCAACTCCACCTTGCGCACCTTCCCCGAGACGGTCATCGGGAAGGAGTCGAGGAGCTGGAGGCGGCTGGGCACCTTGTAGTGGGCGAGCTGCCCGGCGCAGTAGGCGCGCAGTTCCTCCAGGGTGAGCGGGTCGGCGGCGTCGCGCACGACGACGCAGGCCAGGACCTCCTCGCCGTAGCGTTCGTGCGGGACGCCGACGACCTGGACGTCCGCGATCTTCGGGTGGGCGTACAGGAACTCCTCGACCTCGCGCGGGTAGACGTTCTCGCCGCCCCGGATGATCATGTCCTTGATGCGGCCGACGATCTCCACGTATCCGTCCTCGCGCATCACCGCGAGGTCCCCGGTGTGCATCCAGCGGCCCGGGTCGATGGCCTCGGCGGTCTTCCCGGGCTCCTCCCAGTAGCCGAGCATCACGCTGTAGCCGCGGGTGCGCAGTTCGCCCGCCTCGCCGCGCGGCAGGGTCACGCCGGTGACCGGGTCGACGACCTTGACCTCGATGTGCGGCAGGACGCGGCCGACGGTGCCGGTGCGGTGTTCGAGGTCGTCGTCCATGCGGGTCTGCAGGGAGACCGGGGAGGTCTCGGTCATGCCGTAGCAGATGGAGACCTGCTCCATGTGCATCTCGGCGACCACCCGCTTCATCACCTCCACCGGGCAGGGCGAGCCCGCCATGATGCCGGTGCGCAGCGAGGTGAGGTCCCAGGAGGCGAAGTCGGGCAGGTTCAGCTCGGCGATGAACATGGTGGGGACGCCGTACAGGGACGTGCATCGCTCCCGCTGCACCGCCTCCAGCGTGGCCGCCGGCTCGAAGGACGGGGCGGGGATGACGATGCAGGCGCCGTGCGAGGTGGCGCCGAGGTTGCCCATGACCATGCCGAAGCAGTGGTAGAAGGGCACCGGCAGGCACACCCGGTCCTGCTCGGTGTAGCCGACCGTGCGGCCCACCCAGTAGCCGTTGTTGAGGATGTTGTGGTGGGAGAGGGTGGCGCCCTTGGGGAAGCCGGTGGTGCCGGAGGTGTACTGGATGTTGACCGGGTCGTCGCAGCTCAGTTCGGCGGCGAGGGCGTCGACCCGCTCCTGCTCCACCGCGGCGGCGCCCGCGGTGAGCGCGTCCCACGACGGGTCGCCGATGTAGACGGTCTCGCGCAGCGCGGGGCAGCGGCCGCGGACCTGCTCCACGATCGCCCGGTAGTCGCTGCTCTTGTGGGCGAGCGAGGCGACCAGCAGGGTGATGCCGGACTGCCTGAGGACGTACTCCAACTCGTGTGCCCGGTAGGCCGGGTTGACGTTCACCATGATGACGCCGATGCGGGCGGTGGCGTACTGGACGAGGACCCACTCGGGGCAGTTGACCGCCCAGATGCCGACCCGGTCGCCCCTCGTGACGCCCTTCGCGAGCAGTCCCCGGGCCAGCTCGTCGACGGCGGCGCCGAACTCGGCGTAGGTCCAGCGTCGTCCGGAGGGGACATCGACGAGGGCCTCGCGGTCCGGGTGGGCGGCGATCGCGCGGCCGAGGTCGGCGCCGACGGTGTCGCCGAGCAGCGGGGTGGTGCTGGTGCCGTGGGCGTAGGAGAGCTCGGTCACCGGAAGTCCTCCTCGCGGTACTCGTTCGCGGAACCGGCCGCCGTGGCCTCGCGCAGTTCGATGCGGCGGATCTTGCCGGAGACGGTCTTGGGCAGCTCGCCGAACTCCAGGCGGCGCACCCGCTTGTAGGGGGCGAGGGTGTCGCGGGAGTGCTCGAAGAGCACCTTCGCGGTGTCCGGTCCGGGCTCCCAGCCCGCCGCGAGCACGATGTACGCCTTCGGCACCGCGAGGCGCAGTTCGTCCGGGGCGGGCACGACCGCGGCCTCGGCCACCGCCTCGTGCTCCAGCAGCGCGCTCTCCAGCTCGAAGGGGCTGATCTTGTAGTCGGAGGCCTTGAACACGTCGTCGGCCCGGCCCACGTAGGTCAGGTAGCCGTCCGCGTCGCGCGCGCCGATGTCGCCGGTGCGGTAGTAGCCGCCGGCCATCGCCTCGGCGGTGCGGTCCGGGTCGCCGTGGTAGCCGGTCATCAGGCCGACGGGACGTGCGGACAGGTCCAGGGCGATCTCGCCCTCGGCGGCGCCGGGCGCGCCGGTGACCGGGTCGAGCAGTTCGACGCGGTAGCCGGGGCTGGGGCGGCCCATCGAGCCGGTCTTCAGTACCTGGCCGGGGCTGTTGGAGACCTGGACGGCGGTCTCGGTCTGGCCGAAGCCGTCCCGGATGGTCCTCCCCCACAGGCGGCGGACCTGCTCGATCACCTCGGGGTTGAGCGGCTCACCGGCGGCGACGACCTCGCGCGGCGGGGTGGCGAGCCGGGTGAGGTCGGCCTGGATGAGCATGCGCCACACGGTGGGCGGGGCGCAGAAGGTGGTCACCCGGGCCCGGTCCATCTCGGCCATCAGGCGGGACGCGTCGAACCGCGTGTAGTTGTACAGGAAGACGGTCGCCTCGGCGTTCCACGGCGCGAACAGGTTCGACCAGGCGTGCTTGGCCCAGCCGGGCGAGGAGATGTTGAGGTGGACGTCCCCGGGCTTCAGGCCGATCCAGTACATGGTCGCCAGGTGCCCTACGGGGTAGGACACGTGGGTGTGCTCGACCAGTTTGGGGCGGGCGGTGGTGCCGGAGGTGAAGTACAGCATGATCGGGTCGTCGGCGGCGGTCGGGCCGTCCGGGGTGAAGGTGTCCGGGGCGCCGTACACGTCCTCGTAGGACCGCCAGCCGGCGGCCGGCGTTTCGCCGCCCACGGCGACGCGCGTGTAGTCGCCCGGCACGTCGTCGAACTTGCCGGTGTCCTCGGCGCGCGCGATGACGTGCGCGACCCGGCCGCGGTCGACGCGGTCGCGCAGGTCGGCGGGGCCGAGCAGGGTGGTGGCCGGGATGACGACCGCGCGCAGCTTCATCGCGGCCAGCGCGGTCTCCCACAGCTCGGCCTGGTTGCCGAGCATCACGAGGATGCGGTCCTCCGGGCCGACGCCCCACTCGCGCAGGCGGTTCGCGACCCGGTTGGAGCGGGCGGACATCTCGGCGAAGGAGACCCGGACCTCGCGGCCGTCCTCCTCGACGATGTGCAGGGCGGTGCGCCCGTTGCCCTCGGCGATGACGTCGAACCAGTCCAGCGCCCAGTTGAAGTTCCCGGGGCGGGGCCACCGGAACCCCTCGTAGGCGGCGGTGTAGTCGTCGCGGTGTTCCAGCAGGAAGTCCCGTGCGGTGCGGAACAGCTCCGTGGCCGTCGTCATCTGTCCTCCTCGGTGCCGGACCTTGCCGGGCGGCTCTGTGCCATCGTGTAATCCGTGATGTGGGTCTCACTACCCCCGAACGGGGGTGTGCGTCCCGCGACGATCACGAGGGAGGGCGGAACGGGTGGCGGTGGACGCGGTGGACGCGGCTCAGATCCGCAGCGCGCTGGTGCGGCTGCGGCGCACGACCGGGCTGCCCGTCGCCTTCGGCGGTCTCGTCGAGTCCGGACGGCGCCAGGTGCGCATCAGCGAGCTGAGCGGCACGGCCACGACGGCCCTCAGCGCGCTGGCGGTGACGGCCGGCAGCGGGCTCGGTGGCCGGGCGGTGGCGTTGTCGCGGCCGTGCGCGGTGACGGACTACTCCGTCGCCCGGCAGATCAGCCACGAGTACGACCTGCCCGTCGCCGCCGAGGGCCTGCGCTCGGTCCTCGCGGTGCCGGTGGTGGTACGGCGCCGGGTGCGCGGCGTCCTGTACGGCGCCCTGCGCACGGCCCAGCCGCTGGGCGACCGCACGCTGAGCGCGGCGGTGGCGGCGGCGCGGGACGCGGAGCAGGCGCTGGTGCTGCGGGACGAGGCGGACGACCTGCTGGCGGCGGCCGCGCCGGGTACGCCCGCGCCGGGTGCGGCGGGCGGCGCGGGCTGGGAGCAGGTGCGGGAGGCGCACGCGGCGCTGCGTGCGCTGGCCCCGAGGATCACGGACCCGGCGCTGCGGGACGAGCTTTTGCGCGCCTGCGGTCTGCTGGTGGCGGGGAGCGGCCCCGTGCCGGGGCCCCGGCTGGCGCCGCGCGAGGTGGACGTGCTGGCCTGCGTGGCCGCGGGCGCGACGAACGGCGCGGCGGCCGAGCGGCTCGGGGTGGGTCCGGAGACCGTCAAGAGCTATCTGCGCTCGGCGATGCGCAAACTGGGCGCCCGCACCCGTACGGAGGCCGTCGCGTCGGCCCGCCGAACGGGGTGGCTGCCGTAGGAGGCGGGCCGGGACACGGCGGGCGCGGGCTTTTCCGGCCGTGTTCGGTTTCGTCGTGGCCCGTTTGTTGTTCGGGTCACCTCGCCGGCCCTCCGTAACGCGCTGCGCCGTTGCCTAATATTGGCCCGGACACGCCACACGGAGGGGAGCGGTCACCGTGCCACGGGACTTCGCGGAGGCTGCCGGAGGCCGCTCCGACCTGGTCATCGGGCGGGAGGGGCCGTTCGGCGCGGCGCGTGAGCAGCTCGCCCGGGGCGGCAGTGTGCTGCTGCACGGCCCCGCCGGAATCGGAAAGTCGACGGTCCTGCGCACCCTGGCCGCGGAATACGCCCGCACGGCGCACACCGTACTGCGCTGCTCGGCCACCGAGTCCGAATCCCATCTCCCCTTCCTCGCCCTCGCCGACCTCCTGGGGCAGGTCCTCGGCGAGGTCTCCGGGGCGCTGCCCGCCGCCCAGCGCACCGCACTGGAGTCGGCGCTCACCGGCCGCGGCGAGTCCACCCTCCAGCGCGACGGTCTGGCGCTGCGCCTGGCCGTGCTGTCCGCGCTGCGCGCCCTCGCCGCCGAGGGGCCCGTCCTCGTCGTCGCCGACGACCTCCAGTGGCTCGATCCGGCCAGCGCGGAACTCCTCGGCTTCGCCGCCCGCCGCCTGGGCGAGACCCCGGTACGGCTGCTGTGCGCGGTACGGACCGAGGGGACCGAGACGGACGACGCCGAGTACGACCGCCATCTGCGGGCCTCCCCGCCGGACACCCGCGCGGTCCGCCTCGGGCCGCTGACCCGCGCCCAGGTCTCGGCGCTGCTCGACGAACGCGGCTACGCGGGCCTGCACCGTTCCACCGTCCGGGACATCCACCGCACCAGCGGCGGCAACCCGCTGTTCGCCCTGGAACTGGGCCGGGCCCTGGCCGAGAGCCCCGCCGCACCGCGTCCGGGCGAGCCGCTGCCGGTGCCGACCTCGCTGCGCGCCCTGGTCCTGTCCCGCCTGGAGATGCTGTCGGGCGAGGCCCGCCGCACCCTCCTGGTGGCCAGCGCCGGCGCCCGCCCCACCCCGGCGCTGCTGCGCGCGGCCGGCCGGGAGAACGCCGAGGCGGAGACCGCGCGGGCGGCGGCGCTCGGGCTGCTGGCGCCCGACCCGGAGGGCCCGACCGTACGGTTCGCGCACCCGCTGATCTCGGCCGCGCTGTACGCCGAGGCTCCGGCGCCGGAGCGGCGGGCGGCACACGCCGCGCTGTCCACGGCCGCCTCCGACCCGATCGAGCGCGCCCGGCACCTGGCGCTGGCCACCACCGGCACCGACCCCGAGGTGGCGGCCCGGCTGGCGGAGGCCGCCGCGCTGGCCCGGGACCGCGGGGCGCCGTCGGTGGCCGCCTCGCTGGGGCTGCTCGCCGCCCGCCACACCCCGGCGGACGGCACGCCGGGCCCGGACGAGCGCCGGCTGGCGGCCGCGGAGGACGCGATCACCGCGGGTGAGCAGGACCTCGCCCGGGACGTCGCCCGCGAGGTGCTGACCCGGGCCACCGATCCCGGCGAGCGGGTGCGGGCCTGGATGGCGGTGATCGAGGCGGCCGGGCAGGCCATCGGCGAGGTCGACGCCGTCTTCCCGCAGGCCCTGGCCGACGCGGGCGACGATCCCCGGCTGCTCGCCCTGGTCCACTACCAGCTGGCCTGGCGTTCCCTGGTGGTGCAGGGCGACTTCGCCCAGGGCCGGGAGGAGGCCGCGCACGCGGCCCGGCTGGCGGCGCGGGCCGGGGACCGGCGCACCGAGTTGCTCGCGCTCGCCTTCCAGGCGCAGTCCGAGACGCTGATGGGTCATCCGGACGCCCCGGCGACCATCCAGCGGGCGCTCCAGGAGCCGCAGGACCCGCGGGTGGCGTGCCATCACAACGGGGCCGGCTCCTCCCGGTTCCGGTGGCTGGTGATGAGCGACCGGCTGGCCGAGGCGCGGACCACCGTCACCGCGCTGCTGCGCGAGGTGCGCCGCCGCGGCATGGCCGAGAGCGAGGTCCACTACCTGCGTTTCCTCGCGGAGACCGAGCTGCACTCCGGCCACTGCGGCCGGGCCCTCGAACTGTCCCGGGAGAGCCTCACCCTGGCGCGCGACGCGGGCATCGGGGAGGGCGCGGGCGCGATGCAGGCCGCGCTCGCCGAGGCCGCGGGCGGCGACCCCGACCGTGCCCTGGAGCTGGCCCGGGAGGCGGTACGGCGGTCGGAGGGCGACGGCGACGCCGTGTACCTGTCGCGGGCGCTGGCCGCGCTCGGTCACGCGCACCTGGTGGCGGGCGACGCGGCGGCGGCCGTACGGGTGCTGCGCCGGGTGCGGGAGCTGGAGGCGGGGGCGGGCATCACCGACCCGGCGCGCGGCCGGTGGCAGGGCGATCTCGCGGAGGCGCTGGTGCGCACCGGGGAGCCGGCCGAGGCCATGGACGTCATCGAGGTCGCCCGGGCGCACGCGCTGCGGCTCGGGCGCCAGAGCGTGCTCGCCGTCCTCGACCGGTCCGAGGCGCTGGTGCGGGCGGCGCGGGGCGAACACCGGGCGGCCGTCGCCCGGCTGACGTCGGCGCGGGAGCGGCTGGCCGGGCTGGGCTTCGGTCTGGAGGAGGCCCGGGCGGTCTTCGCGCTGGCCGAGTTGCACGCCGAACGGCCGGGGCGGGCCCCGGAGTCGGCGTCGTACGACGAGGCGGCGCGGCTGTTCCGGCGGTGCCGGGCGCTGCCCTGGCTGCGGCGGGTGGAGGCCGCCGTCGCGGTGCGGGCGTCCGGACCGGCCCCGGTGCCGGCCGCCGAGCCGGACGGTCTGGCGGGGCTGGCCCCGATGGAGCGTCAGGTGGCCGCGCTCGTGATGGAGGGCGCGACCAACCGGGAGATCGCCGCCCGGCTGTTCGTCAGCGTCAAGACCGTGGAGGCGACCCTCACCCGCGTCTACCGCAAGCTGGGGATCCGGTCCCGGGTCGACATCGTCCGCCTGGCGGCGGGTCGGCGCCCCGACTGAGAACGGCCGGGTTTACCGGCGGTAAACCGAGGGTTTTCCCTGCCCGACGCCCTTAGGGGGTTCCCTCATTGGGTGGTCCGGACCGCCGGTTCTAGCGTGAGCCTGTGCCGCTCGCCCGGGCCGGCGGGGGTCTGTCCCGAGACCCCCGTCAAACCCCCCACGCCCGTGCGACCCCCCACCGGCTACGCATCGAGGAGACTCATGTCCGGGCTCACCCGCTCCAGACCGACCGCCACCGTTTGACACCCTGAGCATCCCTCAGGTGCAAGACCGGGGGGCGTTGCGGGCCTCCACGAGCGGCCCGCAGCGCCCCCTCTCCATGTCAGTCCCGTACGGCCCCGAAGCGGACGTCGTACGCGGTGCCGGTGTGCAGCGTCGCGAGCATCCGCTCGCCCTCGGCCGCGATCTCCTCCCGCCGCGTCTTCGGGAGCCGGTCGAAGACCTCGACGACCAGGGCGTCGTCCGCCAGCTTCCACAGTCCGGCCACGAAACCGTCGACGAGCAGGACGCGGTAGGCCTGGTTCTTCTTCCAGGTGCGGCCCTTGTACGCGGGCGGGACGACGCGGGCGCGGTCGGCGTGGGAGAGGAGCAGGTTGTCGAACTCGGGCAGGAAGCGTGGCGGGGCCGGGGTGTCCGGGTCGGGGCGCGGCGCGTCGGGGAGGTCGAAGAGTTCGGTGCCGCCGGGGTCCCGGAAGGTGACGAGACGGGGGCGCAGCCGCTCGAAGGCGTCCCGGAGCCGGGTGAGGCCGGCCCAGGTCTGCATGTCCCGCACCGACGCGGGCCCGAACGCGGCCAGGTAGCGCAGCACGGTGTCGTCCGGGGCGGGCTCCGGACGCGCGGGGCGGCCCAGCCAGTGCTCGGCGGTGGTGAGCGTGACCTGACCGCTGCGGCCCCACAGGCCGCGCGGCGTCACCTGGACGAGCGGGAGCCGGCAGCGGGCGGCGACGGACAGCGCCTGCGGGTCGGCGTCGGGCCACTCGGCGAGGAGTGCCTCGCGCAACTGCGCCAGGGTGCGCGGCTCGGCCTCCACCAGTTCCCGCGAGAGGCGGGCGAGCCGGTCCAGGTCGACGCCGGTCAGGCCCTTGCGGAAGGTCCTCAGCTCGCGCTCCCGGGCCTGCTGCACCAGTGGCCGCAGGGTGAGGCAGTCGTCGGCGGTGTGGGTGTGGATGGTCGAGCGCAGGGTGACGAGCCGGGCGACACGGCGGTCGGCCATCGGCCCGGACAGATCCTCGGGCGTGAAGCCGTCGAGACGGGCGGCGAGCGCGTAGTACGGGGGCTTCACGTTCTGCGCCTGGAGCCCGACGAGGTGCGCGACGGCGGCCTCGGCGGACATCGCCGCGCGGCGCAGCAGCAACTGGCGGGCCAGGGTGGCGCGGTTGAGGGCCCGGATGCCGAGGACGGGGACGGTCGTTCCTGCCTTGGTCGTCATGCCGTGCACGCTAGCGGGGAACGAGGACGGATCCTGTCCTCGTTCCCCGGCGGGTACGAGGCCCGCAGCCACACCGGCGAACCGGACGACCCCCGGAGCCGGGCGCGGCGCGGCTCGGGGTGCGCGGTCATCGGGCACGCCGAGCCAGCGGGTACGAAGCCCGCAGCCACACCGGGGAACCGGACGCCCCCCCCAGAGCCGGACCGGGCGCAGCTCCGGGTGCGCCTTCAGCGGGCACCCCGAGCCAGCGGGCACGAAGCCCTCAGCCGCACCGGCGAACCGGGCGGCCCCGGAGCGGGGCCCGGCGCGGCGCCTTCAGCGGGCGCGTCGCTCGCGTGTGGGCCGTACGCCGATGCGGACGCGGGTGCTCAGCGGGTGCGGCGCGAGGGAGGCGCGGGCCTCGTCGAGCGGACCGCGGGCGAGCCGCTCCAGGACCGGTCCGGGCGCGGCGCCGGGTTCCAGCAGCACCCGTACCCGGGCCCGGGAGCGCTTCTTCCCGGCGGGCAGGTGCACCTGGGCGCGGTCGACGCCCTCGGTCGCCTCCGCGCGCCGGGCGACGGCGTCGGCCAGCGCGCGGGAACGCAGGGTGAGGGGCCCTCCGGCCAGCGGCAGCCGGCGTCCGCCGCCGCGGAACTGGGCGAGGAACCAGGCGAGGCACAGCAGCAGCGCGCAGGCCGTGCCCGCGACGACGGCCGGCGTCCACCAGCCGTGTCCGCGCAGGCCCGCGAGGCCGCTCCGGTCCAGCAGCACCGTCCCCGCCTCCGGGGTGGGCAGGTGTCCGGGCAGTCGCCCGGCGACCGCGTCCGAGGTGAGCACCGGCCAACCGCCGCCGACCAGCAGCGCCGCCCCGGTCAGCGCGAGCAGCGTGCGGTTGACCGCGTTGCGCAACGGGTTCACGAGTCGCTCCCCTGTGCTCCGGGTCCCGGCACGGTCTCTCCGGCCCCGGGGGCCCGCGCCGACGGCGGGCGGTCGGCGGGTGGCGGCCGGTGCGCCGACGTGGGCGGGGACTTGGGCGCGGACACGGGCGGCCCGGCCGTGGGCTCCGTACCGGGTGGGCGCCAGTGCGGGGCCGGGCGGAGGGTGACGCGTGCCCCGAGGCGGCGGGACAGTCCCAGGGTGCTGAGGGTGGCCGCGGTCGTGGTGCGCAGCGCGGCCCGGGTCGCCGGGCGGTCGCCGAAGGACAGGCGGGCCCGCACGCGCACCCGGCGCCGGCGGCAGCGCACCCGTACACGGGTCACGCCGGGGACGGCCGACGCGGCGTCCCGCACCAGTTCCGCCGCCGCGGCGCGCTCCAGTACGGCCCGTTGACCGGGCTGCCCCGGCACCGGTGACATGGGGAGCACGCCGCGCAGGCCCGGGGTGAGGGCGAGGCACAGCAGCCAGGCGCCCAGGACGGCGGCGACGGCGCCGCCCGCGACGACGCCGGTGTCCCCGGGGCCGTGCGTCGCCAGCCAGTCGACCGCCCCGGTGCGCGGGCCCGCGGGACGCCGGTCGGCGAGGTGCACCGACAGGACGTCGTACAGGAGGGCCGCGCACGCCGCCGCCCCCACCAGGGCCACCAGCGCGGCGGGGACCCGGCGTGCCGACCAGGGGCGCCGGGCCCGGCCGCGCGGCGGACTGCCCGGGTGGGCCGGGGACGGCCGCGGGGCCGCCCGGTCCGCGGACAGGGACTGGACGCGGACGGTCGCCGCCCGCACCGTGAGGCCGCTCAGCTCGGCCACCCGGTCCGCCGTCCGGCTCCGCACCCGCTCCCCGGCCTCCCCGAGCACCGCCGGGTACGGGAGCCGCACGTCGACCGAGACCTCGGCGCCGCGGCCGCGCACCGTCGCGGTGCCGTGGGTCACCCGGGCGCGGCGTCCGCCGAGGTCGGTCTCGGCGGCGGCCCGTTCCGCGATGCGGCGCACGGCCCGGTCGGCGACGACGGTCCGGCCGCGCTCGGCCGCTGCCGTGCGGGCAGATGCCGTGCGGCCGGATGCCGTGCGGCCGGATGCCGTGCGGGCGCGTGCGCCGACGGCAGGTGCGCCCGCGGCACGTGCACCGGCGGCAGGCGTGCCCGCGGCAGGCGTGCCCGCGGCAGGTGCACCGGCGGCAGGAGCGCCCGCGGCAGGTGCACCGGCGGCAGGAGCGCCCGCGGCAGGTGCGCCCGCAGCAGGCGTGCCCGCAGCAGGCGTGCCCGCAGCAGGTGCGCCCGCAGCAGGCGTGCCCGCAGCAGGCGTGCCCGCAGCAGGCGTGCCCGCGGCAGGTGTGTCCGTCACCGGGTCCTCCGGTCGCCGGGGGCCAGGAACTCGCGCCAGTCCGTGCCGTTGTCCACCAGTCGCCCCAGCACCGCGCCGACCGCGCCCAGCGCGGCCACCAGCAGGAACGCGCCGAAGCCGCCGAACCACCCGGCGAAGGCCAGCGCCATCCCCACCAGCATGCCGGTCACCGCTCTGCTCATCACTCGCCTCCGCCTCGAAACCTGCTCGGGATCCCGTCCGTCACTCCACGCGCGCCTCCGCCGGGCGCTCCGGGTCCTCGTCGTCCGGCAGGTGCACGTCGTTGACCGTGATGTTGACCTCGACGACCTCCAGGCCGGAGATCCGCTCGACCGCGTCGATGACGTTCTCCCGTACGTCCCGGGCGAGGTCGGCGATCGGCACGCCGTACTCGACGACGAGGTCCAGGTCGATCGCGGTCTGCCGCTCGCCGACCTCGACCTTGACGCCGCGCCCGACGTTCGGCCGGCCGCCGGGTACCCGGTCGCGGACCGCGCCGATGGTGCGGGACAGGCCGCCGCCCATGTCGTACACGCCGGGGATCTCGCGCGCCGCCATGCCCGCGATCTTGACGACCACGACGTCGGCGATGGAGGTGCGGCCCCGGGTCGCGGCCGGTTCGGTGGCGCCGGTGGAGCCGCCGCTCACCGTCGTCGCGCCGCCCTGCGCGGGCCGCCCGTTCTTCTCGGACTTGCTCTCGGTCGTGCCCGTCTGCGCTGCCGTCGTCATGGTGTCCTCCGCCAACCGTGGTCGTTCGGTGCTTGTGAGGGTTGGACCCGCGGGACGGTCCGGCGTTACGCGGTTCCCGGATTCTTTTTTCCTCCGGGTTCTCGCGTAACGCCGGGGGCAGTCGGTGTGTCCAAGGACGGGAACGGTGGAGTGGGAAGGAGCGCGTGTGCCCGGGGACGACGGACTGCTCGCGGTGCGGGCCGCCGAGGGCGACGAGGACGCCTTCGAGGCGCTCGTGCGGCGGCACGCGCCCGGGCTGCTGCGGCTCGCGGCGAGCATGCTGGGCAGCCCGGCGGAGGCGGAGGACGCGGTGCAGGACGCCTTCGTCAGCGCGTGGCGCAGGCTCCCCGAGTTCCGGGGGCAGTCCGCGTTTGCCACCTGGATGCACCGCATCGTCGTCAACCGGTGCCTGAACATGCTGCGTTCCCGGCGCCCGGTGGCCGATCTCGACAGCGTGCCCGAACCGGCGGCGCCGGACCACTCCGTCTCCCCCGCCCGGGCCGCCGAGTCGCACGCCGCCGCCGTGGCGCTGGGCCGGTCGCTGTCCGAGCTCTCCCCGGAGCAGCGGGTCTGCTGGGTGCTCAGAGAGCTGGAGGGCCAGTCGTACGAGACGATCGCGGAGACGGTCGGGATCAGCCCCGAGGCTGCCCGCGGCCGGGTGTTCCGCGCACGACGCTGCCTGACGGAGGCGATGACCGCATGGCGATGAACAGCGGCGCGGAGCTGCCCGGGCCCGGCTCAGGGCCCGGATCCGGCGGCGCCGACGAGCACGCCGAGGACGAACGGCTGGCCTGCGGACGGCTGCTGTCCGAGGTGTGGGAGGCCGGGGAGGGCGGCGCGGACGATCCGCACCTGCGGGCCTGTGCGCACTGCTCGGCGGCCGTGCGGCAGCTGGACCTGCTCGGCGCGGCGGTGCGCGGGGCGGCCGACGGCGGCGGCCGGGAGCCGGAGTGGGACGCGGGGGCGCTGACCGAACGGGTCATGGACGTCGTACGGCTGGAGCTGCGGCCCGGCCGGCCGCTGCCGCTGGGGGAGCGGGAGGAGGACCTGTGGGTGCGGGAGGCGATGGCCGCCAAGGCGTTGCGGGCCGCCGCCGAGACCGTGCCCGGGGTGCGGGCCGGCTCGTGCCGGATCCGGCCGGCCGAGTCGGGCGGCTCGCCCTCGCGGGGCCCCGTCCGGGTGCGGCTGGAGGTGGTCGTACCGCTCACGCCGCGGCTGCGCGACCTCGCGGCGGAGGTGCGGCGGCGGGTGCGCGGGGCGGCGGACGACGCCCTGGGGCTGCCGGTGGACCACGTGGACGTGCACATCACCGACGTGACGGAACCGGCCGGGACGGACCCGGAGCACCCGGCCGGCACGGAAGAAGGGAACCAGCCGTGACCGCTGCCGCCACCGGCCGTGACGCACTCGCCGAAACCGTCGCGCGGGTCGCCGCCGACGTGCCGGGCGTCGCCTTCCTGCGACCGGGTCTCGTGGACCTGTTCCGCTCCTCCGCGCGCACCGCGCCGCCGGCCGCCACGGGGCGTACGCCCGCGGGTGTACGGGTGAGCCGGGCCTCGGGTTCGGGGCCGTGGGAGGTGGACGTGCAGATCGTCGTCCACCGCGACCGTCACGCCCTGACCGTCGCCCGCGCGGTGCGCGACGCGGTGACCGCCGCGCTGTCCGGGTCGGCGCCGGGGGCCCAGGTGACGGTGACGGTGACCAACGCGGTGTGAGCGACCGGCCGGGTCAGCAGGTGGGCCGGTAGGGCAGCCGGGGCAGGAGTTCGGCCCAGCGGTCGGGGGTGAGGTCGCCGCCGGTGCGGTCGCAGACCTGGCGCAGCGCCCGGTCCGTGTCCAGCGTCCAGATCCTGGCCGTCAGGTCGTTGCCCACCGAGGCCAGCGTGGAGCCGCCGGGCGCGAAGGCGACCGACGTGACGGTGTCCAGGTGACCGGTGAGCGCGTCGCCGTAGGCCTCGGCGTGGGCGGGGTCGGCCACGTTCCACAGGCGGACCGCGTGGTCCTCGCCGCCGCTGGCGAGGGTGCGGCCGTCCGGGGCGAAGGAGACCGAGGTGACGCCGCCGCGGTGGCCGGTCAGCTCGCCGCCCAGGGGGCGGGCCCGGCCGGGGTCGGTGACGTCCCAGAGCCGTACGGTGCGGTCCCGGCCGCCGGTGGCGAGGACGTGCCCCTTCGGGGCGAAGGCGACCGCGTTGACCCAGTCGCCGTGGGCGGTCAGGGGTTCGCCGACGGGCCGGGGCCGCTCGCGGTCGCGCACGTCCCACAGCCGGGCCGTCTTGTCCTGGCTGCCGGTGGCGAGGGTGTGCCCGTCCGGGGCGAAGGCCACGGAGCCGACCCAGTCGGTGTGGCCGGTCAGGGGGGTGCCGACGGGGCGCACGTCGTCGGGGCCGCGCACGTCCCACAGGCGGACCCGCTCGTCGACGCCGCCGGTGGCGAGGGTGCGGCCGTCCGGGGCGAAGGCGACGGTGAGGACACCGCCGGGGTGGGCGTCCGGGACGGTGGCCGCGGGGACCGGCCGGGCCGGGTCGGAGACGTCCCACAGCCGCAGCGTGCCGTCCTCGGCGCCGGACGCGACGGTCCGGCCGCCCGGCGCGAAGGCCGCGGTCAGGACGGGCGCCTCGTGGCCGGTGAGGGGGCGCGGCAGCGGGCGCGGTGCCCCCGGTCGGCCGACGTCCCAGAGCCGGATGAGGGCGTCGTCCGTGCTGGCGGCGGCGAGCAGCCTGCCCGTGGGGTCGTAGGCCACGGCGGTGAGCGGGTTGGTGAAGTCGGTCAGGACGCTGTCCGGCAGGTGCCACACACGGACGCTGTGGTCGGCGCCGGTGGTGGCGAGGGTGCGGCCGTCCGGGCCGTAGGCCAGGTCCCACAGGCCCTCGGTGTGCCCCGTCAGCGGTTCGCCGATCCGGTGCGGGTGGGCGGGGTCGGCCACGTTCCACAGGATGACGGTGTCGTCCTGCGCGGCGCTGGCCAGCGTGTGTCCGTCCGGGCTGAACTCCACCGACCACACGGCGGCGGTGTGCGCGGCCAGCGGTTCGCCCAGCGGGCGCAGGCCGTCGGCGGCCGGCCCGCCGGGAGCCGTTCCGCCCCCATCGGGCACCTTCCACAGGCGCACCGTGTCGTCGTAGCCGGCGGTGGCGAGGGTGTCGCCGTCCGGGGAGAAGGCCAGCGACCAGACCGCCGCGTCGTGCGCGTGCCGGGGCTCGCCGAGCGGGACCGGTCCGTCGGCGCCGTCCGGTCGCCACAGCCGTACGGTCCCGGTGTGCCCGGCGGTGGCCAGGGTGCGGCCGTCCGGGGCGAAGGCGACGTCCCGGACGCTGCGCGCGTCGGCGCGGGCCGGTGCGCCGATCGGGGCGGGCCGGGCGGGGTCGGTGAGGTCCCACAGACGCAGGGTGCCGTCGTCGCCGACGGTGGCGAGGGTGCGGCCGTCGGGGGCGAAGGCGACGGAGGTGACGGACTCGCCCGCGTGGCTGACGAGGGGGGCGCCCAGGGGCCGGGGCCGGGCGCGGTCCCTGGTGTCCCACAGCCGGATGCCGCCGTTGTGCCCGGCCGCCACCAGCACGGTGCCGTCCGGCGCGTACGCCACGGCGCCGACCGGGGAGCCGGTGATCCGCAGCGGCTCGCCGAGCTGCCGGCCGGATCCGGCCGTGTCCCACAGCCGTACGGTGCCGTCGTGGCCGCCGCTGGCGAGGGTGCGGCCGTCCGGGGCGAAGGCCACGGCGCTGCCGATGTCGTCGTGTCCGGGCAGCCGGGTGGACAGCGCCCGGCCCGTGTCCGTGGTGAGCGCGGTGCGCAGTTCGGGGGTGGTGCGCATGCCGAGGGCGGCGACGTCCAGCCGGGCGGAGACGGCGGCGTTGGTCTCGCGCAGCCGGTCCGCCTCCGCGGTGATCCGGCCGAAGACGGCGTCGTCCCGCTCCGCCTGGGCGGTGGCCCGCGCCCTGAGCGCGACGACGGCGGTGCCCGAGGCGATCAGCACCAGCAGGGCGAGGACGGCCGACAGGCCCCGCCCGATCCACACCGCGCGCCGCCGCCGCCGGATCGACGCGGCCAGGAACTCGCGCTCCGCCGGCGTCAGTTCCCCCGGCACCGGTTCCGCGTCCCGCTGGTCCCGGGCGAAGGCCTCGCGGGCGGCGGCCAGCCGTGAGCCGGCGTAGAGCGCGGCGTTCTCCCGGCCGAGGGTCAGCCAGGTGCGGGCGGCCTCGGAGAGGGCGCGGTGGACGCGGAGCCGGTCGCGTTCGGCGTCGATCCAGCCGCGCAGCCGCGGCCACGCGGTGATGAGGGCCTCGTGGGCGAGTTCGACGGTGCCGTCGTCGAGGGTGAGCAGCCGGGCGGCGACCAGCCGGTCCAGCACGGTGCGGGTGCCGCCGGGGTCGCCGAGGTCGAGTTCCGCGTGCTCGGCGGGGCGCCGGGTGTCGGGGGTGCCGTCGCCCGGGGCGACCAGCCGCAGCAGGATCCGGCGGGCCAGGTCGGCCTGGGGCGCGGTGAGTTCGCCGTACACCTCCTCGGCGGTGCGGACCACGGCGCCGCGCAGTCCCCCGGCCGTCTCGTAGCCGGTCGCGGTCAGGGTGCGGCCGGTGCGGTGCCGCCAGGTCTCCAGCAGCGCGTGCGACATCAGCGGCAGTCCGCCCGGGGCGTCCTCGACCTCGTCCAGCAGCCGGGTGGTCAGGGCGCGTTCGACGACCAGGGAGGCCGCGGCGGCGGGGCGGACGACGGCCTCCCGCAGCTCCTCCCGGCTCATCGGGCCGGCCAGCAGGGTCGCGTCCTGCAACGCGGCGGTGAGGCCGGGGTGTTCGGCGCAGCGGCCGAGGAAGTCGGCGCGTACGGCGACCACCACGCGCAGCCGGCTGCCGGGGTCGGTGGCGGTCAGGAGCCGGTCGACGAAGGCGTTCCGCTCGGCCGGGTCGGCGCAGAGGGTGTACAGCTCCTCGAACTGGTCGACGATCAGCCAGGTGTCGGCGTCCGTGTCCGGCACCGGGCCGAGCCGCTCCGCGTGGGTGGTCGCCGGTGTCGCGCCGGGGGTGAGGATGCGGACGGCCGCGGGGGCGGCGGGTGCGTCGGCGCCGGTTCTGGGGGCGCGCAGGCGGGGGATCAGGCCGGCCCGCAGCAGGGAGGACTTGCCGCTGCCCGAGGGGCCGAAGACGGCGGTGAAGCGGTGCTCGCGGGACAGTCCGGCCAGCCGGTCCACCAGTCGGTCGCGGCCGAAGAACAGGGCGGCGTCGTCCGGTTCGTAGCGGGTCAGGCCGCGGTAGGGCGGGCGGGTCTCGTCGTCGGCGCCGGCGAGTGCGGCGGCCTCCGCGCTCGCCGCCCGCCAGCGCCGCTCCCACTCCCCCGGGTCGCCGCCGCAGACGTCGACGTAGGCGAGGGTGACCGCGAGGGTGGGCAGTTGCCGTCCGGCGGCCGCCTGGGACAGGGCGGTCACCGAGAACGGGACCTTGTCGGCCATCGTCCGGTACGTCGGCCGCCCCACCGCGTCGCGCAGGGCGCGCAGTTCGGCGGCGAACCGCTGTACCGGTCCGGCCGCGGGGTCCAGCCGTCGCTCCCGGCGTCCCACTCCGTTTCCGCCCACGTGTGCCCCGCCCCGCCGTCGCTCTCGGTCCCCGTCCGGGCGCCCACGGTAGGGAGGTGCGGCAGCGGGCGGCAAGCGCCGGGCTGCCCGTCGGGGGGTGGCGCACGGGGAGTTCACGGTGTCTTCACGCCGGGTCCGCACGGTTCCGGTTCGCTCCGCGAGGCCTGCCGCATTGTTCAGTGCCGGGTGCGGGCTGCTGAACAACGGTGTTCCGCGGTGGAATCGGTGGCCGGGGGAGTGCGGGGCGGCACGACCGCGGGGTCCGTCACGGCCGCGCCGCCCCGCGCCGGTTCCCCCGTCCGTCGAAGGCACCCGCACGCCCGGACAAGGCACATGAAGGAGTGATCCGATGACCGCCGAGACGGCGACCCGCCGGCCGTGGACCGTGACGCTGGCGGTGGTACTGGTGATGCTGGGCACGCTGGTCGCGGCGACCACGGCGGCCGGGCCGCAGGACGCGGCGACCCTGGTGCTCCTGCTGGTGGCGGTCTGCTTCTGGTTCGCGGTCCGGGCGGGCCGCGGCCGGCGGGGCGCCCGGACCGCGGTGAGCGGTCTGACCGCGGCGGTCCTGGTCGTCGCCGCGCCGTTCGCCCTGGACGATCCGCTGTACGGCGGCACCACGCTGCTGCTGGCCGCGCTGCTCGCCGTCCCGGGCGTGGTGCTGCTGTACCGGCCGGCCGCGGAGGCGTACGTGCGGGCCCGCAGCGGGGAGAGCGGCGAGGAGTTCGCCGGATGACCGAGCCGCCGCACGCCGGGCCGCCGGACGCCGGGCATCCGGACGGGGACCCCGCCGAGCCCTGGGATCCGCCGCCGGACTACGGGCGGATGGCGCCCCGGGAGCCGCGGGCGCCCGATCCGCTCGCCGTGGCCGTCGCCAACGCCTCGCTGCTCGGGGCGGGTTACCTGCTGCTGAGGCGCCGGGCGCTGTTCTGGGCCGCCGCGGCGGTCACCGCGTCGCTGCTGTGGCTGACGTACCGGACCGCCGAGACGTGGTGCGAACTGCTCGTGGCGCTGTGGTGGGCGACGGCCGTCGGGCACGGCTGGTGGCTGGCGCGTCGCCACCCGGCCGCGGCGGCCCGGCGCGCGCGGCGGCTGCTCGCGCTGGCCCTCGCCGTGCCGGTGCTGGCGGCCGCCGGGTGGGTGCGGTTCGACGCGCAGGGGATCCAGGACGAGGTCGCCGCCGCCCGCGCGGACGGGGACTGCGGGGCCGCCTCGGACGCCCAGGAGGGGGTGGGGTTCCGGCACCGGCTGGTCGCCGCGCCGGTGGCCGCCCGGGGGGACGCGGTGGTCGAGGCGTGCGTGCGGCTGGACACGGCCGCGGGCTATCTCAGCGGCGGGCTGACCGGTGACCTGGACTCGCTGCGGACCGGTTTCCGGCGGCTCGGCGCGGTGCTCGGCGAGCCCGGCAACGAGCGGACCGTCCGGGCCGCGCTGGACCGCTTCCTCGGGCGGCTGCCCACCGACGACGGCTGTCTCACCGTGACCATCGCGGACTGGTTGCGGGAGCACGCGACCGGGCCGAAGGACCTGACCGGCCCCGCCTCCGCCGCCGCGGCCCGGGTCGCGCCCCAGGCCCTCATGGACTGCGCCGGTGACTTCATGTTCACGCAGGACTGGCCGGACGCGCGCGAGCGCTACCAGCGGCTGCTCGACGAGTATCCGGACGACTCCCGCGCGGACGCCGCCCGCAAGGGGGTCGGGAAGGCGGGGCTGGCGATCGAGCTGAACCGGGTCGGCGGGCTGATCGAGGCGGCGGACTCCATGGACTCCGGGTACTGCCGGAAACCGGCGAAGTACTCCCGGGCCCCCGCCTACCGCGAGGGCCGGATCCGGGCGGTGTTCGTCGGCGACACCGAGTACACGGACAAGCTGCCCGAGGAGTGGCGGACCGACACGGCCCACGCCTCCCTGGTGGTGTGCGCCGGCGAGGCGGAGGCGGGGGACGTGGTCGAGACGTGCCGGTACCGGGACCACAACGGTCGCATCGGCAGTGTCAGGTTCAACAAGCTCGCGGTCCGGGTGAAGGGCTACGCGCTGCGCACCGGGAAGCTCGTCGTCGACCGCACGGTGCAGCTGGGCGGCGAGAGCTGCCCCGGCGTCCTCCGGTACTTCGACGCGCTGCCGTCGCGGATGGCCGTCACGCCCTCCAGCGGCGACGTGCGCGACGCCTTCGGGCCGGTGGTCGGGCGCTGACGGGACTCCGGCGGCCGTCGGGGCCGGTCGTCGTGCGCCGGGTCCGGCCCCGGTCGTCGTACGCGCGGCCGGTCCCGGTCGTCGTACGCGCGGCCGGTCCCGGTCGTCACGCCGGTACCGGGCGCACGGAGCACGGCAGGCGGTAGGCCTGTTCCGCGCCCTCGGCGACGCGCGCCCAGGTGTAGTGCCGCAGGACGCGCTCGCGGCCGTTCCTGCCGTACTGGCGGCGCAGCCGTTCGTCGGCGAGGAGCGCACGTGCCGCCTCCACCAAGGCCCCCAGGTCCTGCGGGGCCACCAGGCGGCCGGTGCCGCCGTCGGCCAGGGAGTCACGGTGGCCGCCGACGTCGGTGGCGAGGACGGGCACGCCGCACGCCATGGCCTCCAGGGGCACGAGGCCGAACGCCTCGTACACCGGGGTGCACATCACCAGGTCGGCACTGCGCAGCAGGGCGGGCATGTCGTCCGGGTGCACCGCGCCGAGCAGCCGGACCCGGTCGGCCACCCCCGCCCGGTGGGCGATGTCCGTCAGACGCCGCGCCTCGGTGTCGGCCTCCACGGTGCCGGCCGGCGGACCGCCGGCGACGAGAAGCTCGGTGTCGGGGAGGTGGGCCAGGGCACGGACGGCCTGGTCGTAGCCCTTGCGCCGGACGAGCCGTCCGCAGGCGAGGAGCCGGTGCCGCAGGCGCCGCTCGGGGGTGCCGCCCGTGTCGGCGCCGGGGTGGAAGTGCTCGGTGTCGACACCGCCGGGCACCACTCGGATCCGCCGGGCCGGGACACCCATGCGGCCGAGTTCGACGACCTCGTCGGTGCTCGTGGCCAGGACCCCCTCGCAGGTGCGGCCGAGGTGCCGCTCGATGCCGACGCGCTCGTACGGGCTGGTGTCCCGCATGCCCTCGTGGCGCCGCTCGACCGCGCCGAGGGTGTGGAAGGTCTGGAGGAGGGGGATGCCGAGCGGGCCGGCGCCCAGCTGCGAGGCGGTACCGGACATCCAGAAGTGGGCGTGGACCACGTCCGGCCGGTCCCGGGCCCAGGCGCGGGCCAGATGGGCGCCGAAGGCGGGCATGTGCGGCAGGAGTTCGTCCTTGGGGACGGACACGGGCGGTCCGGCCGGTACGTGTTCGACGACCGCGCCGCCGGGCAGCGGCATCCGGTCGGCCAGGCCCGTGGCGTCCCGGCGGGTGTAGACCGTGACGTCGTGACCGCGTTTGGCCAGCTCCTCGGTGAGACGGGCCACGTAGACGTTCTGTCCTCCGGCGTCGACACCGCCGGGCGCGGCCAGCGGGCTCGCGTGCTCGGACACCATGGCGATCCTCATCGGGTCACCTCCTTGAGCAGCCGCTCCCGTCCGTCGGGGAAGCGGGGCGGACCGTGGCGGCCCGGGACGGCCGGGGCCATCACGGCGATCCCGGCCGCGCGTGCCGCGCGGGCGGTGGGCCGGTGGTGCGGGCGGTGGTGCGGGCGGGCTCGCCGGACCGTGTCGGCGTCCGGGGGCACTCCGATGCGGTCGGCTACGGCGCGGATGCCGCGGGCGTGGCGCCCTGCCGGCGACGGCGCCGTGCCGGCTCCCGCGACCGGACGGGCCCGTCCCCGGCGGCCGTCGCGGAGCGCACCGAGGACGACGGCCGCCCCGGCACGCGTGCGGGACGTCCTGAGAGGCATACGGGGCAGCACGGGACGTGTAGGAGGCCTCATACGGCCGCCTCGTGCCACGCGGGCGCGCCGCGATGGCGCCACAGTCCGCTCAGCCGGTGCCAGGTCGCGGCGGGCGGGACGAGCACGCTGGTGATAAGCACGGTGGTGACCTCGTGCCGGGTACGCGGTCCGGGCTCGATCCGGGCCCAGGCGAACTCGGCGGTGCCCGCGGCCCAGCCCGCGCCTGCCGCCGCCGCGGCTCGGGGACGACCGGCCGCCGCGAGGGCGAGGGCCGTGGTACCGGCTGCGGTGATCGCCACGTGGCGCCGGATCCGGCCCCGGGGTGCGACGGCCTTGGCCCACCAGCGCGGGCCGTGCAGCCGCCGCATCAGGGCGTCGTCGGCGTTGCCGCTCTGCTGCTTCACGGCGGCCCAGCGGGGGGCCGGGCGTACGGGATGACGGGTGGCGCGGCCGCCCCTGCGAATGCGCCAGCCCGCGTCGAGGACGCGCAGCGCCAGGTCGGCGTCCTCGCGGAAGGGCCGAGTGAAGCGTTCGTCGAAGCCGTGGACCTGTTCGAGTACGTCGGTGCGGTAGGCCATGTCGGCGGCGGTCCACCGGGCTCGCGCGAGGCCGGCCGTGTCCCGCTCCCGGTCGGTGGGACGGCGTCCCTCCGGCAGCGGCACGGTGATCACACCCTGCACGGCACCGGTGTCGGGCGCCGCCTCGACGACGTCCTGGACCAGCTGGTCGCACCAGTGCGGGCCGACCTGGACGTCGTCGTCGAGCAGGACGGTCCAGGGCGAGGTGACCGCCCGGGCGCCGGCGTTGCGGGCGGCGGCGGGGCCGCGGCCGCCGCTGCGCAGCACCGTCGTGCGCTCCCGCAGGTCGCCGAGGACGGTCAGGGCGTGCTCCAGCGTGTCCGGGTCGGCATCGGGGTCCGTCCGGTCGTCGACCAGCACGATCTCGTCGGGGGCGGCCCGTGCGCGGCGGCCAGCGCGGCCAGGCAGTCGGCCAGCGTGTCGCGCACCAGGGTGGGGACGACGACGGCGTAGCCCGCGCAAGGGTCGCCGGAGTCGTGGGCGCCCGTCACGCGAGCGCCCCCGCGGGGCGGGACGCCGGACGTCTGCCGTGCTCGCGAAGGGTGCGCATGGGGCGTGCTCCTCTCTCGACGTCGCGGGTGCCGCGGCCGGTCCGCCTCAAACACCCGGGTCCGGCGCTTGGGCTCACTGGCAGCAGGCTCTCCGGCGGCCTGATGGGCGCCTCGCCGCCCCTCGCCGCCCCGGTACGTCGAGCCGAGGGGGTCACTATGAACCGCGTATATACACGCAGCGTATAGTCCTCGCATGCCTTCGCTGACCAGGAAGATGACAAAAACGGGGACCAGGTTGCGTGTGCTCGCGACCTTCGCGGCCGCGGCCTCGCTGACCCTCGCGCTGAGCGGCTGCACGAAGCTGGAGACGCACTCCCCCAGCTCCGTCCGCAACGCCGCCGACACCGCCGACACCGCCGACACCGCTGCCGCCGTGCCGGCGGACACGGCCGGCACCCAGGCCCGCGCGGGCGGCCTCGGCACCGTGGACTGCGCGCACGCCAAGTGCATCGCGCTGACCTTCGACGCCGGACCGAGCGAGAACTCCGCCCGGCTGCTCGACATACTCAAGGAGAAGCAGGTCCCGGCGACCTTCTTCCTGCTCGGCAAACGGCACATCGACACATACCCCGAGCTTGTCAGGCGCATGGCCGACGAGGGCCACGAGGTGGCGAGCCACACCTGGACGCACAAGATCCTCACGGACGCCGAGCCGGACGAGATACGCGAGGAGCTGGAGCGTCCGAACAAGGAGATAGAGCGCCTGACGGGCAAGCGGCCGACCCTGATGCGCCCGCCGCAGGGCCGCACGGACGACACGGTGCACGACATCTCCCGCGAGCTGGGGCTGGCGGAGGTGCTGTGGACCGTGACCGCCAAGGACTACAAGACGAACGACTCCGACCTGATCACCGAGCGGGTCCTGGACCAGTCGTCGCGGGACGGCATCATCCTGCTGCACGACATCTACGACGGCACCGTGCCCGCCGTGCCCGGGATCATCGACGCGCTCAAGAAGCGGGGCTACGTCTTCGTGACGGTCCCCCAGCTGCTGGCCCCGGGGAAGGCCGAGCCGGGCAAGGTCTACCGCTGAGTCGTGCCTACGATCGTCCGGTGGCCGTCTTCTCGCTCGAACGCACCGTGCCGCTCGCCCCGGACGAGGCCTGGCGCCGCCTCACCCGGTGGGAGCGGCACGGCGACACCGTGCCGCTGACTCGGGTCACCGCCGGCCCGCCCGGCCCCACCCGCCGAGGCACGGTGGTCGTGGCCCGCACGGGGGCCGGGCCGCTCGCCTTCGACGACACCATGGAGGTGACGGTCTGGCGGCCGCCGCGCGGGGACGCCCCCGGCCGGTGCCGGCTGGAGAAGCGCGGCCGGGTGGTCGGGGGCTGGGCGGAGATCGAGGTCGGGGCCGGGCCCGGCGGCCGGGCGCGCGTCGTGTGGCGCGAGGAACTGGACGTCCGGCTCCTCCCGTCCTTCCTCGACGGCCTCCTCGCCCGCTCGGGACGCCACGTCTTCGGCCGCACGGTCACCCACCTGCTGCGGCACCCGTGAACCGGAGGTTGCGGGCCGGGGACGGGACGCGGTCGCCATCGCGCCGCACGCCTCGCGGTGGCCGTTTCCCGCGTACCGTGCCGGCATGTCTCTCAGAGCGCGCACCTTCACCCAACTGTCCGTCGCGGGTGCATTGTTGGCCCTTGCTGTGACCGTGACCGCCCCGCCCGCCTCGGCCGCCGACCGGGGCCATTCGGTCCCGCTGCGCATCGCCACCTACAACATCCACGCCGGGGCGGGCTCGGACGGCGTCTTCGACCTCGACCGGCAGACCGCCGCGCTGCGCGCCCTCGACGCGGACGTGATCGGCCTCCAGGAGGTCGACGTGCACTGGGGAGCCCGCAGTCGGGGGCTCGACGTGGCCGGGGAGCTGGCCCGGCGGCTCGGCATGCGGGTGTCCTTCGCGCCGATCTACAGCCTCGACCCCGTGACGGCGGGGGAACCCCGGCGCGAGTACGGCGTGGCGGTACTCTCCCGCTTCCCGGTCCGTTCCGCGACGAACCACGAGATCACACGCCTGTCCACGCAGGACGAGAATCCGGTACCGGCCCCCGCGCCCGGATTCGGCGAGGTGACGCTCAAGGTGCGCGGGGTTGCGGTGCAGGTCTTCGTGACCCACCTCGACTACCGGGCGGACCCGGCGGTGCGCCGGGCCCAGGTCGCCGACACGCGGCGGATCATGGCCCGGGAGCGGGCGGAGCGGCCGGGCGCGCACCAGTTCCTGCTGGGCGACTTCAACGCCGAGCCCTCGGCACCCGAGCTGGCGCCGCTGTGGAAGGAGCTGAACGACGCGGGGGCGGGGACCTCCGCCACGTATCCGGCCGAGGCCCCCGTTAAGCGCATCGACTACGTGCTGGCCGGCAAGGAGGTAAGGATCCGGAGCAGCGCGGTACCGGAGGAGCCCGCGGCCTCGGACCACCGCCCGGTGGTCGCGGACGTGTCCCTGCCCAGGAGGACCCCCGGCCGGGACTGAGACCGGCCTTACCGCGCCTTACCGCGCCTTACCGCGCGAGCGTGGCCAGGACGTCCGCGACCGGGGCGGGGTCCAGCGGGCCGACGTGTGACGCCTCGGGGAAGTCGTGCACGCGGAAGCGGTTGCCGGGTGTGGCCGCGTCGGCTTCCGCGATCATCCTGTCCTGGAGCGCGGTGGCGATCGTACGGTCCCTGCCGAAACGCAGGTACGTGCGCGGGAGGCGTCCCCACCGGCCGGCCCGGCCGACCGCTCGGCCCGCATAGGCGGCGACGGGCTCGTCGCTCTGCATGCCGGCCAGGATCCGGCGGAAGTCGGCGTCGGGGTGGTCCGCGCAGATCATCTCCTTCAGGAGGGCCAGCTCACCGCCGACGCCCGTACGGAAATTCAGCCGCAGGACCCCGAGCCGATCCGGGTCGCCCACCGTCAGCTCCACCGGGCTGACGGCGTTCGCGTTCTCGGGTGCCGCCGTACAGGCGTCCGCCGTGGGCAGGACGCGGCTGGGGCAGAAGGCCGCCATGTAGCAGATGTGGTGAAGCAGGTGCGGGACGGCTTCGCCGACCCGGCTGACCGAGACGCCGCCCAGGCTGTGCCCGACCAGCACCACCGGGCCGTTGCGGGCGGCCCGCCGCACGATGCCCGTGACGCGCGCCTCGTAGTCGTCCAGCCCGAGGCCGTTGAGCGGGGAGGGCTCGACCGCCATCGCGGTGAGGTCCTGCCGCTGGTACGACTCGGCCACGAACGCCTCCGCGCCGTGCCGCGGCTGGTCCACCATGACGACGCGGTGGCCGCGCAGCACCAGCTCCCGCGCGATCGGCAGCCAGAACGCGCCGGCGCTGTGCGTACCGTGCACCAGCACGTACGTGGTGATCCCGGGACGCGGGGCCGCCGCGGCCGGCGAGGTTGCGAGCCCGGCGGCCGACGCCATGCCTCCCACCGCGAGTCCCAGCCCACGCAGCGCCGTCCGCCGGGTGGCACCTTCTCGTCCTTCGTTCGTGTCATCCGTCATGAACGCAACGCTATGAAGGGCCCGTTCGGCCCACCAGCGGTCCAGCACCCCCACGGGGGTGGCCCCAGGACCACCCTGCCGGCGGCCCGTCGTGGTGGATGGGGGTGTGGGCGCCGGTCAGGCGGGTGCCCGTGCCGCCGTGGCGGGCCGCGACGATCTCGGCGGCGATGGACAGGGCCGTCTCCTCGGGGGTGCGGGCGCCGAGGTCGAGGCCGATCGGCGACCTGAGGCGGGACAGCTCCGGCTCGCTCACCCCGGCCTCGCGCAGGCGCGCCTCGCGGTCCAGGTGGGTGCGGCGGGAGCCCATCGCGCCGACGTACGCCACCGGGAGGCGCAGCGCCAGCCGGAGCAGCGGGATGTCGAACTTGGCGTCGTGGGTGAGGACGCACAGCACCGTGCGCGCGTCCACGGCGGTGCGCGCCAGGTACTCGTGCGGCCACTCGACGACGATGTCGTCCGCGTCCGGGAAGCGGGCCGGGGTGGCGAAGACGGGGCGGGCGTCGCACACGGTCACGTGGTAGCCGAGGAACTTGCCGGCCCGCGTCAGTGCCGAGGCGAAGTCGATCGCACCGAAGACGATCATGCGGGGAGGCGGGACCGAGGACTCGATCAGCAGGGTGAGCGGTGCGCCGCAGCGCGAGCCCCGCTCGCCGATCTCCAGCGTGCCGGTGCGCCCGGCGTCCAGGAAGGCGCCCGCCTCGGCGGCCGCCGTGCGGTCCAGCTCGGGGTGGGAACCGAAGCCGCCGGTGCGGGAGCCGTCCGCGCGGACGACGAGCGCGCGGCCCAGCAGTGCCGCCGGGCCGCTCACGACGCGTGCCACGGCCGCCGTCTCCCCGCGTGCGGCGGCGGCGAGGGCCGTGGCCAGGGCCGGACGGACGGGGTCGCCCGTCCGTACCGGGGTGACGAGGACGTCGATGACCCCGCCGCAGGTCAGACCCACGGCGAAGGCGTCCTCGTCGCTGTAGCCGAAGCGCTCCAGGACCGTTTCGCCGTCCTGGAGCGCCTGCCGGCACAGCTCGTACACGGCTCCCTCCACGCACCCGCCGGAGACCGAGCCGACCACCGTGCCCCCGGCGTCCACCGCGAGCGCGGCGCCGGTCGGCCGGGGGGCGCTGCCGCCCACGGCCACCACGGTGGCCACGGCGAAGTCGCGCCCCTGCTCGACCCACCGGTGCAGCTCTTCGGCGATGTCCAGCATGTTCCGGTCCTCCTCGGCCGACGGGTACGTGAAGGGTTCCCGTCGTGGCGGTCAGTGCACGCCCAGCCAGCTCTCGATCGGGTTGAGGGCGAAGTAGACGACGAAGATCACCGTCAGGGCCCACATGAACGCGCCGATCTCCCGCGCCTTGCCCTGCGCGACCTTGATGGCGACGTAGGAGATGACTCCGGCGGCGACACCGGCCGTGATCGAGTACGTGAACGGCATCAGGACGACGGTCAGGAAGACCGGGATCGCGGTGGCCCGGTCGGCCCAGTCCACGTGCCGGGCGTTCATCATCATCATCGCCCCGATGACGACCAGCGCGGCGGAGGCGACCTCCTGCGGGACGATCGCGGTGATCGGGGTGAAGAAGAGGCAGGCGGCGAAGAACAGGCCGGTGACGACCGAGGCGAGCCCGGTGCGGGCACCCTCGCCGACGCCGGTCGCGGACTCGACGAAGACGGTCTGGCCGGAGCCGCCCGCCACGCCGCCGATGGCACCGCCGGCGCCGTCGATGAACAGCGCCTTCGACAGGCCCGGCATGCGGCCCTTGTCGTCGGCGAGCTTGGCCTCGGTGCCGACGCCGATGATGGTGGCCATCGCGTCGAAGAACCCGGCGAGCACCAGCGTGAAGACGATCATGCCGACCGTCATCGCGCCGACCTCGCCCCAGCCGCCGAACTCCAGGTCGCCGAAGAGCGAGAAGTCCGGCATGGAGACCGCGCTGCCGTGCAGTTCGGGGGCGCCGTTGGCCCACTGCTTGGGGTCGATGACCCCGGTGGCGTTCAGGACCGCCGCGACGATCGTGCCGGTGACGATGCCGATCAGGATGGCGCCGGGCATGTTTCTGGCCTGGAGCATGAAGATCAGCAGCAGGGTGCCCGCGAAGAGCAGGACCGGCCAGCCGGCGAGTTCCCCGGCCGGGCCGAGGGTGAGCGGGGTCGCCTCGCCCGCGTGCACGAAGCCGCCCTTGACCAGGCCGATGATGGCGATGAACAGGCCGATGCCCATGGTGATGCCGTGCTTGAGGGCGAGCGGGATCGCGTTCATGATCATCTCGCGGAGCCCGGTGACCACGAGCAGCATGATCACCACGCCGTACATCACACACATGCCCATGGCCTGCGGCCAGGTCATCTGGGGGACGACCTGGCCGGCGATCACGCCGGACACCGAGAGCCCGGCGGCCAGGGCGAGCGGCACCTTGCCGACGAAGCCCATCAGGAGCGTGGTGAGCGCCGCGGCGAAGGCCGTCGCGGTGATCAGGGCCTTCTGTCCCAGGGTGTCCCCGGCGGCGTCCTTGCCGGAGAGGATCACGGGGTTGAGCAGGACGATGTAGGCCATCGCCATGAAGGTGGTGGTGCCGCCGCGCACCTCACGCGCGACCGTGGATCCCCGGTGGGATATGTGAAAGTACCGGTCGAGCCAGGACCGTCCGCCGGGGACGCGGGAGCCCGCGCCCGCGTCTTCGGCGGTGATCTCGGGCTCCACTGACTGCTGGGTCATGGGGCCGTCTCCCAAGGTTCATAGGTGCACCCGGCCGGCCGCTGGGGCGGCCGCGGGATTTGGGATATGCACGACCCGGGGGACGGCCCGAGACGAACGCATGTGTGGTGGTACTGGTACTGCTGCTGGTGACACCGGTGGTGCTGCTGGTGACACTGGTGGTGCTTCAAGTGCCGCGAGCGGAGCGGGACTTGGTCGGTGCTCCGGGCGGCGCGGAGGGTGTGACGTTCCGTGCGCCGCCCGGAGGGTCCTGGGGGTGCCGATCGGAGCCCGCCGTGCCGGTGAGGTGTTCCGGTCGTACGGGCGTGCGGTCGAGCGCCAGCCCGGTCGCGTCCCTGACGGCCGCGAGGACCGCCGGGGTGGACGACAGGGTGGGTGCCTCGCCGACGCCGCGCAGCCCGTAGGGCGCGTGGTCGTCGGCGAGTTCGAGCACGTCGACCGGTAGGGCCGGCGTGTCGAGGATCGTGGGGAGGAGATAGTCCGTGAAGGACGGGTTCTGGACCTTGGCGGTCACCGGGTCCACGACGATCTCCTCCATCACCGCGATGCCCAGGCCCTGGACGGTGCCGCCCTGGATCTGGCCGACCACGGAGAGGGGGTTCAGCGCCTTGCCGACGTCCTGGGCGCAGGCCAGCTCGATCACCTTGACCAGGCCGAGTTCCGTGTCGACCTCGACGACGGCGCGGTGCGCGGCGAAGGAGTACTGGACGTGCCCGTTGCCCTGGCCGGTGCGTAGGTCGAAGGGTTCGGTCGGCCGGTGCCGCCACTCCTCCTCGACCTCGACCGCCTCGTCCGCCAGGACGTCCACGAGATCGGCGAGGACCTCGCCGCCGTCGGTGACGACCTTGCCGCCCTCCAGGAGGAGGTCGGCGGTGGCCCAGGCGGGGTGGTGGGAGCCGAGCCTGCGGCGCCCGATCTCCAGGACCCGCTCGCGCACCAGCTCGCAGGCGTGCTTGACGGCGCCGCCGGTGACGTATGTCTGCCGGGAGGCCGAGGTGGAACCGGCCGAGCCCACCCGGGTGTCGGCGGGCTGGATGGTGACCTGGGTGACGCCCAGCTCGGTGCGGGCGATCTGCGCGTGGACGGTGACGCCGCCCTGGCCGACCTCCGCCATCGCGGTGTGCACGGTGACGACGGGGCGGCCGCCCGCGATCTCCAGGCGGACCCGGGCCGTGGAGTAGTCGTCGAAGCCCTCGGAGAAGCCGACGTTCTTGATGCCGACCGCGTAACCCACGCCCCGTACGACGCCCTCGCCGTGCGTGGTGTTGGACAGGCCGCCGGGCAGCTGCCGTACGTCGGCGCCCTCGCTGGACTCCCACTGGCGCTGCGGCGGCATCGGCATCGCCTTGACGCGGCGCAGGAGTTCGGCGACCGGCGCCGGGGAGTCGACGGGCTGTCCGGTGGGCATGAGCGTGCCCTGCTCCATGGCGTTGATCCGGCGGAACTCCACCGGGTCCAGGCCGAGTTCGGCCGCCACCTTGTCCATCTGCGCCTCGTAGGCGAAGCACGCCTGGACCGCGCCGAAGCCGCGCATCGCGCCACAGGGCGGGTTGTTGGAGTAGAGGGCGAGGGCCTCGATGTCCACGTCGTCGACCACGTACGGTCCCACCGAGAGCGAGGCGGCGTTGCCGACGACGGCCGGGGAGGCGGAGGCGTAGGCCCCGCCGTCCAGGACGATGCGGCACCTCACGTGGGTGAGCCGGCCGTCCCGGGTGGCGCCGTGCTCGTAGTGGAGCCTGGCCGGGTGGCGGTGGACGTGGCCGAAGAAGGACTCGAAGCGGTTGTAGACGATCTTGACGGGTTTGCCGGTGCGCAGTGCGAGCAGGCAGGCGTGGATCTGCATCGACAGGTCCTCGCGTCCGCCGAAGGCGCCGCCGACGCCGGACAGCGTCATCCGCACCTTGTCCTCGGGCAGGCCGAGCACGGGGGCGATCTGGCGCAGGTCGGAGTGGAGCCACTGGGTGGCGATGTAGAGGTCGACGCCGCCGTCCTCGCCGGGCACGGCGAGACCCGACTCGGGGCCGAGGAAGGCCTGGTCCTGCATGCCGAAGTGGTAGTCGCCCGTGACGACCACGTCGGCGCGTGCGGCGGCCGCGGCGGCGTCGCCGCGCACGATCGGCTGGCGGTGCACGATGTTGGGGTGCGGGACGTGGCCGCTGTGGTGGTCACGTCGGTTCTCGTGGACGAGGATCGCGTCGGGGGCGGTCGCGGAGGCCTCGTCGGTGACGAGGGGCAGTTCCCGGTACGCCACCTTGATCTTGGCGGCGGCGCGGCGCGCGGTCTCCGGGTGGTCGGCGGCGACGATCGCGACCGGCTCGCCGTGGTGGCGGACCTTGCCGTGGGCGAGGACCGGGGTGTCCCGGATCTCCAGCCCGTAGTGGCGCACGTCGGTGGGCAGGTCGTCGTACGTCATGACGGCGTACACGCCGGGGGTGGCGAGCGCCTCGCCGGTGTCGATGGAGACGATCTCGGCGTGCGCGACGGTGGAGCGCAGGATCTGGCCCCAGAGCATGTCCTCGTGCCACATGTCGGACGCGTACGCGAACTCGCCGGTGACCTTGAGGACGCCGTCCGGGCGGAGCGTGGACTCGCCGATCCCGCCCTTGGTCCCGGAGCCCTGGGTGAGGCCGGTGGGTGCGCCGTTGGCAGCCATGCTCAGGCCTCCTCGGACCGGCGGGCGGCGGCCAGGCGGACCGCGTCCATGATCTTCTCGTAGCCGGTGCAGCGGCACAGGTTGCCCGACAGCGCCTCGCGGATGTCCTCGTCGCTCGGGTTCGGGTGGCGCTCCAGCATCTCGTCGGCGGCGACCAGCAGTCCGGGGGTGCAGAAGCCGCACTGGACGGCACCGGCGTCGACGAACGCCTGCTGCACGGGGGCCAGTTCGATGTTCTCGCCGGTCTGCGAGTCGGTCCCGCCGGCCTGCCACCGCCGGGCCGCGTCCAGTGAGGCGCCCGCCCCGCCGCGGGCGCCGGTGGCGGCGCCGCCCTCGGCGCGCTGCCGGGCGAACTCCGCCAGGCCCTCCACCGTGACGACCTCGCGGCCCTCGGCCTGGCCGGCCGCGACCAGGCAGGAGCACACCGGCACGCCGTCCAGGCGGACCGTGCAGGAGCCGCACTCGCCCTGCTCGCAGGCGTTCTTGGAACCGGGCAGGCCCATCCGCTCGCGCAGCACGTACAGCAGGGACTCGCCCTCCCACACGTCGTCGGCCTCCTGCGGTCGTCCGTTGACGGTGAGGTTGACGCGCATCACGCGGCTCCTTCCGTGGTGCGGCGGGCGCCGCGGTACGACTCCCAGGTCCAGGTGAGCGTCCGGCGGGCCATGACGCCGACCGCGTGGCGGCGGTAGTCCGCGGTGCCCCGGACGTCGTCGATGGGGTTGCAGGCGGCGGCGCACAGGTCCGCGAACCGTTTGACCGCCGACGGGGTGACGATCTTCCCGTTCTCCCAGAAGCCGCCCTCCTCCAGCGCCGCGTTCAGGAACTCCTCGGCGACCGTGGCCCGGACCGGGGTGGGCGCCGCCGAGCCGATGCCGGTGCGGACGGTACGGGTGGCGGGGTGCAGGGCGAGGCCGAAGGCGCACACGGCGATGACCATGGCGTTGCGGGTGCCGACCTTGGAGAACTGCTGCGGCCCGTCGGCCTTCGCGACGTGCACGGCGCGGATCAGCTCGTCGGGCGCCAGCGCGTTGCGCTTCACGCCGGTGTAGAACGCGTCGATGGGGATGCGGCGGGTGCCGCGCACCGACTCGGCCTCGACCTCGGCGCCGGCGGCGAGCAGCGCCGGGTGGGCGTCGCCGGCCGGGGACGCGGTGCCGAGGTTCCCGCCCACGCCGCCGCGGTTGCGGATCTGCGGGGAGGCGACCGTGTGCGAGGCGAGGGCGAGACCCGGCAGCTCGGTGCTCAGGTCCTCCATGATCCGGGTGTACGGCACGGAGGCACCGAGCCGTACGGAGGTCTCGCCGACCTCCCACTCGGCCAGGTCGGCGATGCGGCCCAGGTCCATCAGGTACTCGGGCCTGCGGTGATCGAAGTTGATCTCGACCATCACGTCGGTACCGCCCGCGATCGGCACCGCGGTGGGGTGCTCGGCCTTCGCGGCGAGCGCCTCCTCCCAGCTGGCGGGGCGAAGGAAGTCCATGACCGGCTCTCTTCCTCGTCTGATCGGGTGCGCATTGCTCGGGGCGGGTCTGACCGGGGCGTACGGATTGAGCCATCTGCGGGTACGGGAGGCCCGGCTCGTTCATGTGCTGTTCACGTGGAGTGGCCTCAGTACACCGTCGTGTACTCCACCAGGGTCAGTCGCAGAAACCATGAAGGAGTTGGCTGGCCAGGGCGGGCATCTTGTAGATTCGTATGAACGGAGGTGCTCAATTGCCTCCCTGTTCTCCTCTGGAATCGGGCGACACAGCCGCGTGACCTGGAACACTTCGAGACAAAGAACGGCGGCGACGAGAATGCGGCTGCGCGCACTGCTGGACACCGACGCGCTGGGCCTCAAGCTGCTCGGCGGCGAGGACGAGCTGGACCGCACGGTCCGGGGCGTGATGACCACCGACCTGCGCGACCCCAGCCGCTACCTGTCGGGCGGCGAACTGGTGCTCACCGGTCTGGCCTGGCGCCGCGGCGCCGCCGACTCCGAGCCGTTCGTCCGCCTCCTGGTGCAGGCCCAGGTGGCGGCGCTGGCCGCCGGTGAGGCGGAGCTGGGGGACGTGCCGGAGGACCTGGTGGTGGCGTGCGCGCGGCACCGGCTGCCGCTGTTCGCGGTGCACGAGTCGGTGGCCTTCGCGACGATCACCGAGCACGTCGTGCGCCAGGTGTCCGGCGAGCGGGCCGGGGACCTGGCGGCCGTGGTGGACCGGCACCGCCGGATGATGACCTCGGGGCCGGCGGGCGGCGGCCCCGACGTGGTCCTGGACCTGCTCGGCTCCGACCTCGACCTGCGGGCGTGGGTGCTCTCCCCCACCGGGCGGCAGGTCGCCGGGCCGAAGGACGCGGAGCCCGCGCTGTCCGCGCAGGTGTGCGCCGAGCTGGCGGCCGAGCACCTCGCGGCCACCCGCACGGGCCGGCGGGCGCCGCACCGGGTGACCGTGGGCTCGACGACGTACAGCCTCTTCCCGGTGCGCGGCCGGGGGCAGCCCCCGGTCACGCCGCCGGGGGCGCGTTCCCCGCAGGGCGCCGGTGCGGGGCGTGCCGTGCGCGAGACGGTGCTGTCCGACTGGCTGCTGGTGGTGGAGGCGGACGCCGGGGACTGGGCCGAGGAGCGCCTCGACCTGCTGTACGGGGTCACCCAGCTGATCGCGGTCGAGCGGGACCGGCGGGACGCGGCGCGCACGGTGCGGCGGCGGCTGGCCCAGGAGGTCCTGGAGCTGGTGCAGACGGGCGCCGCGCCGGCCGAGATCGCGGCCCGGCTCCGGGTGGCGGCGCCGGTGCTGCTGCCCGGCCTCGGCGCCGCGCCGCACTGGCAGGTCGTGGTGGCCCGGGTGGAGTGGGAGGACGGCGACGAGCAGACCGGCCGGGTCGCGCAGACGCTGCTGGAGGAGATCCTCGTCGACCCGCTCGCCACCGGGCCCGAGCAGTCGGACCGTATCGCCGTGGCGCACACCGGTGAGGAGGCGGTCGCCCTGGTACCGCTGCCGGCGGTCTCCAGCGAGCACGACGGCTCCGAGGCGGGGGTCCTCGCGGAGGCGCTGCTCGCGTCCGTGCGGGAGCCGCTGACGGCGGGCCTGGACGGCGACGGGCGCATCACGCTCGGCGTCAGCGCGGCCGTGCACTCGGCGGAGGGGCTGCGCGGGGCGCTGGAGGAGGCCCGGCACGCGCGCCGGGTCGCCGCGGCCCGCCCCGGCCGGGTCTGCGCGGCCGGCCACCAGGAGCTGGCCTCGCACGTGCTGCTGCTCCCCTTCGTCCCCGACGACGTCCGGCGCGCCTTCACCGCCCGGCTGCTGGACCCGCTGCGGGACTACGACCGCCGTCACCGCGCCGAGCTGATCCCGACGCTGGAGGCGTTCCTCGACAGCGACGGATCCTGGACGCGCTGCGCGAACCGGCTGCACCTGCACGTCAACACGCTGCGCTACCGCGTAGGGCGAATCGAGCAGTTGACGGGGCGTGACCTGTCGCGCCTGGAGGACAAGCTGGACTTCTTCCTGGCCCTGCGGATGAGCTGAGGCCGCGGGGCCCGCCGAGGGCGCCGGAGAGCCCGGCGTGCTCCCAAACCTCGGTGGCCCGAAGTCCACGACTTTGTGAAATCTTTCACCCATCCCCTTGGCCGGGCCGCCGGATCCGTGCTGAGATGCGGCCACCACTCGAGAGCTCGATGGCGTGCTAAGGGGAGGGCGACGTGGCGCATTCCGCCATGGCTGGTTCTGGCTGGGGAACGACCGAAGGTGACGATCCGCTCCAGACCGCGGTATGGCGGTTGCGCTCGCGCGGCTGCTGGTCCGACGCGGCGGCCCTGCTGGAGCCGGTCACCGCGGACACCGCCTTGCAGCGGACCGCGCTGCTGGTGGAGCGGTGCCTGTACACGGAGCAGGGCTGGGCCGAGGCGGAGGACGCGCTGCGCACCGCGGAGGCCCTGGCGCACACCGACGACGAGCGCGGGGCCGCCGCGTGCGAACGGGGGCAGCTCGCCTACGCCGCCACGGTGCACGGCGTGCGCGACCGGGCCGACGAGGCGCGGGCCGCGCTGGGGCGGGCGGCGGCGCTGATCGCGCCGGGGGCCGGGGGGCGGGCGCTGCTGGACTTCCGGCGGGGGCTGCTCGCGGAGAACCTGACCCGCTCGCCGCAGGCCGCCCGCGCGGCGTACCGGCGGGCCCACGCCGGTGCCACCGCGCACGCCGACCCGCTGCTCCAGTCCTTCACCTGGCGGCATCTGGCCGGACTCGCCCTGCGGGAGGGGGAACTGGCCGAGGCGCGGCACGGTTTCGCGGAGTCGCTGCGGATCCGCGAGGAGCTGGGGTACCTCGTCGGCACGGCCCCGGCGCTGGCCTCGCTGGCGGACGCCGAGTCGGAGCCGGAGGCGTCCCGGCTGCGGGAGGAGGCGCGGCGGCTGTTCCGGCTGCTGGGCGGCGTACCGACGTGGCTGGCGCGGCAGTTGGCGCCGCCGGCGGCGGGGGCGGCGACGGCGTGAGGGACCCGCGCCCGGACGGGCGTCACGGGTGTCTGCTCCAGCGCGGGGCGGTGTTGGCCCAGGCCGCGTCCCACTGGGCGAGGTTGCGCCGGTGCAGCACGAGGCCGGTGGCGGCGTGCGCGGCGAGGCCGGTGACGACGACGCCGAGGAAGGCGAGGATCGCCCAGCCCATGGTGCGGCTGCGGATCTGCTCCGCGGTCAGCGGCGGCTCGGTGATCCGGCCCGCGTCGTCGACCCAGACCAGGACCGTGCTGTCCGCCGGCAGTCCCGGTTCGACCTCGGTCCTCCCGGTCCTGCTCGCCCCGTCGGGGCCGGTGAAGCGGACCGGGACCGGGTAGCGGGTCTTCTTCGCCTCGTCCGAGCCCGGCTCGGGATGGCGCGGGGCGTCGTGGGTCAGCACCGCGGGGCGGTGGTCCCGGGTACGCGCCTCGTGCTCGGCGGTGCTCCGGTAGTGCCGGTACGCGCTGTCGCCGACCCCGAACATCGCGGCCGGGGCCGCCACCAGCACGGCGAGCACGAGCCCGAGCGAGACCCAGGCCCGCAGCCGGTCGCTCGGCCGCCGCAACGGGTTGCGCCGCCAGCGCCACAGCAGGACATACGGGTACCGTCCGCGCTCGGCGCCGGGCTCGGGAACGGCGGGCGGCGGCTGGGCCTGAGGGATCTCTCCGGCCACGGGGTGCCTCCTTCCTGGAACGGGGCGGTTGTCGGGTCGGTCGGGTCGCACGATCCCCCCCCCCCGCTGAGATACGGGTCACGACCGACACCGGGGCGGACGCCGACCGTACGAAGGGGGACGCCGACCGTACGAAGGGGGACGCGGGACGGGGGAAGGGGCGGGGGCGGGGGTGCGAGGACGGGGACGGGGACGGGGGACGGATCGGGAACGGGACGGGGACGAGGACGCGGGACGGGAGCAGGCGGGGCAGGTACGCGGACGGGGATCGGGTAACGAGGGCGGCTTCCGGGAGAAGTTGGGTGCGGTGTTTCCGGTCCGGCGGGCCGGGGCGAGCGGTGCCCGACGTGTGGTGGACGCCGGAGCCTCCGGGTTGGGCCCGACGGCCGGCGTCCCACGCCCGTGCCGGTGCCGTGGCCCCGGAACCGGTTCCGGCAATCGTTTTCCGTGCGGCGGCCGGTACTGGCGGCGCCTGTCTCCTGGGGCGGGTGACCGGGCGCCGAAGTGCCGGGCCCGCGCTCCGCCGGACCAGGGCCTGCCCGGCACCGGAGTGGTGCGAGTGAACCCTCCGGCGGCGCCAACCCCGTCCCACGGACGAACGACCGACACCCTCGGCACCCAGCCCGCCCCCGCCGCACCAGGAAACAGACCCGCGCCCCGGACGGACCCGGCACCGCAACCGAGCGAGCGACACCACCGGCGAAGCCACTCCCCTCCCGGACGAACGACCGAAACCACAACACCCAGGCCCCCGCCCCACCAGGAAACGGACCTCCACCCCGCACGAACCCGGCACCGCAACCGAGCGAGCGACACCACCGGCGAAGCCACTCCCCTCCCGGACGAACGACCGACACCCTCGGCACGCAGCCCGCCCCCGCCGCACCGGAAGACGGACCGGCGGCCCCGGCACCGGCGCGGTACCGGATCAATGCGGGGGGTTGTCCGGGGGGTCCGTGCCGGTGGTCGGCGGGTGGGTGTGGGCGGCCTCCAGGAGCTTCGCGGCGCCGCGGACGGCCGCCGTGTGCGGTGCGGGGACCGCGCGCAGCGGCACGTGCAGGCGGTCGGCGAGCCGGCAGGTGATCTCGGGGCGCAGCGCACCCCCGCCCGCCAGCAGCGGCCCCCGCGCGAGCGCGTCGAGCGTGAGGGACGTGCCGTCCTGGCGCAGCATCGAGGTCGTCATGTCGGCCAGCGCCTCGCCGATCCGCGCGGACGGGGTCGCGTCGTCGATGTCCCCCGTGCCGAGCGCCGCGCGGCGGGCGTCGAAGACGGCGCCGTCCACGAGCAGCACCACCTCCGTGAGATGGGCGCCGATGTCCATCACGAGCAGCGGCCGGGTCAGGTCGGCCCCCGCCGCGAGGGCCACGGCCCGCGCGCTGGGCACGGTCAGCACCGTGCGCGGGCGCAGCACCTCCACGGCCGTACGGGCCTCGGTCCGGTAGGCCAGCCCGTCGAGGACCGGCGCGGTCACCACGACCACCGGGCGGGCGAAGCGGGGCAGCCGGTGACCCAGCAGCCGGTCGAGCATCCGGGCCGTGCCCTGGGTGTCGACGATGGAGCCGCGCTGGATGGGGTACACCGCGCCCGCGCCGGGGAAGGTCACCGTCGGCACGTCGAGGATCATGCCGCGCCCGGCGACCCAGGCGCGGGTCCGGGCGCTGCCCATGTCGAGGGCGACGCCGCCGCACCGCCGGCACAGCGGCCAGGGCCGGTGCCGGGACAGGGCGGCCCGGGGCCGCCGGAGCACGGTCATCGTCCGGCCTCCCGCACCTGCTGGCAGCGGGCGCAGTAGCGGGCCTGCGGCACGATCGTCAGGCGCTCGCGGTCGATGGCGCGCCGGCACAGATGACAGTGGCCGTAGCGGCCCTCGGCGATGCGGTCGAGCGCCGCTTCCACGTCGGCGAGGACCATGCGTGCGGAGGCCGCCAGCTTGACCCGGACCTCGGTCTGCGCGGCGGACCGCCGCCGGATCGGCTCGTCGGTGCGGGACGGGTACGCCGCGATCTGCCGCAGCTGCTCCTCGCGGAACAGCCGTTGCTCCCGGAGGTTGTCCCGGAGCGCGGCGAGGTCCTCGGGCGACAGGGGCGACAGACGCGTGTCGCGGTCGCGGTCGCCGATGATCTGGTTGTTCACCACTTCACCCCTTGGGCAGGGCGGGAGGGACGGTACTGGACGGGGACGGTGGGACGGTGGGACGGGGCGTCAGGCGGCGGCGCGGCGCTGGCAGGCCACGCAGTACCGCGTGTAGGGAAGGATCTCCAGGCGCTCCCCCGGTACGGGCTTGCCGCAGCCCAGGCAGGCGCCGTAGGTGCCGTCCTCGACCCGGGCGAAGGCCTCGTCGATCTCCTTGAGCACCCGCTCGATCGCGGCCTTCTGCGCGGACATCAGCTGATCGTCCGCCTGGCCGCTCTCGGCGAGGGCCTGCAACTGGGTGACGCGGGTGTTGCGGGCGTGTTCGAGGCGCTGGCGCGCCTCGTGAGCGGTCAGCCGCTCGGGGCGGGGTTCGATGCGGGAGGCGTCGAGCGACACGATGAGTGGTCCTTTTCTCGGAAGGTGCTGCGGGTATGCCGAGTGCCGGGCCGATCGGACCCGGTCAGCCTCAACCCTGGCCGGGCCGCCCGGGGAAACCCATCGGGCGCAGGACCCATTTGCCCGGGGGCGCGGGATCCACTCGGCGGTGCGCCGGGGCGGCCATATGGGTATGCCGCGGACCGGAAATGGGGGTCGGGCCCCATCGACCGGACGGGCCCGCGAGGAGCACGCTGGTCGCTTGCTCGGTCGCTACCTGGGCCGCAGCTCCCACCGAGGGTGCGCGATGACCGACAGTAGAGGCGTATCCAAGTCGACACGTCGCCGAAGGAGGCGTACCCCCGGTGTCCCTGTTCTGGCGGATCTTCGGGCTCAACGCGGTGGTGCTGGGCTTCGCCACGGCGCTGCTGCTGTGGGCTCCGGTGACCGTCTCCGTGCCGATCCTGCTGACCGAGGCCGTCGTCCTGGTGGTCGGCATGGGCGTCATGCTGGTGGCCAACGGCGCCCTGCTGCGCTGGGGCCTGGCGCCGCTGGAGCGGCTCACCAGGCTGATGACCACCGTCGACCTGCTGCGCCCCGGCCAGCGGCTGCCGATCTCCGGCGGCGGTGAGGTCCCGGAGCTGATCCGCACCTTCAACGCCATGCTGGACCGCCTGGAGAACGAGCGGGCCACCAGCAGTGCCCGCGTCCTGCTCGCCCAGGAGGCGGAGCGGCGCCGCATCGCCCAGGAGCTGCACGACGAGGTCGGGCAGAGCATGACCGCGATCCTGCTGGTCCTGGGGCGTGCCGCGGACGACGCCGAGGAGCCGCTGCGCGACGAGCTGCACCAGGCTCAGGAGATCACCCGGGAGAGCCTGGACGAGGTCCGCCGCCTGGTGCGCCGGCTGCGGCCCGGCGTCCTGGACGACCTCGGTCTGATCAGCGCGCTGTCCTCGCTCACGCACGACTTCGCCACCCACACCGGGCTGCGGGTGGTGCGCCGTTTCGACGCCGACCTGCCGGTCCTGGACCACGAGACCGAGCTGGTCCTGTACCGGGTGGCGCAGGAGAGCCTGACCAACGCCGCCCGCCACGCGGACGCCGAGCGCCTGGAGGTGGGCCTGGCCCGCGCCGAGGGCGCGGTGACGCTCACCGTCGCCGACGACGGGCGCGGCATCGAGGCGGCGCACGAGGGCGCCGGCATCCGCGGCATGCGGGAACGGGCCCTGCTCATCGGGGCCGCCCTCGACATCACGTCGGCACCCGGCGCCGGCACCCGCATCCGGCTCACCGCACCCCTTCCCAGGAAGTAGCACCGACCATGTCCGACCCGTCCCTGCCCGAGCCGTCCGAGCCGTCGTCCGCGCACGGCCGCCACGCCGACGCGTCCGCGACGCCCTCGTCCGCGACGTCCGCGTCCACGACGTCCGCGTACGGCACGCCCCCGGCGTCCGCCCCCTCGAAGATCCGCATCCTGCTCGCCGACGACCACGCGCTGGTGCGCCGCGGTGTGCGCCTCATCCTCGACCGGGAGCCGGACCTGGAGGTGGTGGCCGAGGCCGGGGACGGCGCGGAGGCCATCGACATGGCGCGGGCGCACGAGGCCGACCTCGCGGTCCTGGACATCGCGATGCCGCGCCTCACCGGCCTCCAGGCGGCCCGCGAACTGGCCGCGCTGAAGCCGGGGCTGCGCATCCTGATGCTGACGATGCACGACAACGAGCAGTACCTGTTCCAGGCGCTGAAGTCGGGGGCCTGCGGATACGTGCTCAAGTCGGTCGCCGACCGGGACCTGGTCGCCGCCTGCCGCGCCGCGATGCGCGACGAGCCCTTCCTGTACCCGGGCGCGGTGACCGCGCTCATCCGCAACTACCTCGACCGGGTGCGGCACGGCGAGGAGACCTCCGACCACATCCTCACCCCGCGCGAGGAGGAGGTCCTCAAGCTCGTCGCCGAGGGCCACTCCTCGAAGGAGATCGCCGAGATCCTCTTCATCAGTATCAAGACCGTCCAGCGGCACCGGGCGAACCTGCTGCAGAAGCTCGGCCTGCGCGACCGCCTGGAGCTGACCCGGTACGCCATCCGCGCCGGGCTCATCGAGCCCTGACGGTCCCCCGGACCGCCCGTGGCTCTGGCCGCCCACTCCCCGGCCGGAGCCCCGGGCTCCTCCACCCGCCAGGCCCGCTCATCCACCACGAAAGGGGACGGTGCATGCGACGACGGCTCGCGAGCGTGCTCACCGTCCTGCTGACCGTCCTGCTGCCCCTGGTCCCGGCCTGGCCCGCGGCCGGTGCGCACGTCGGTCCGAGCGGTCCCCTCACGGCGGCCGCCGCCACGGCCGTGCCGCACCCGGCCCTCGACCTCCACGCCGACGACGGCTGCACGCCGGTCTGCGCCGCCCAGCCCCGGGCCCGGCACGACCAGCCGGCCGGTCGTCCGGCGGCACCGGACCAGCACCCGGCGACCACCGCGCACCTCGGGGGCGGCGCCGCCCCCGGCGGCCACGCACGGACGTCGTTCGCGCCCGGCCCGGTGCCGGTCTCCCCCGGCCGCGCGAGCCACGACAGCGGCCGGGCGCCACCCGTCCCCTCCGGCACCTGAGGCACCACTCCTTCCCCGCACCTTCTTCCGCCGCGGCCGCGCTCGGCCGCCGCCGCGGCGTGCCCGCCGGAGGCCCGTCTTGAAACGCTCCCGTCCCCCTTCCCGCTCCCGGTCCCGTACGCGGTCCCGTACGCGGTCCCGTTCCCTGAACGTCCGCGCGCTCGTCGCGCTGGCCGTGATGGCCGGGGCCGTGTCCATCGCCCTGACCATGCCGGTCCGCCTGGGGCTCGACCTGCGCGGCGGCACCCAGATCGTCCTGGAGACCAAGTCCACCGAGACCACCAAGGCAGACCGGGAGGCCACCGACCGCACCGTGGAGGTGCTGCGCGGCCGCATCGACGCCCTCGGTGTCGCCGAGCCGACCATCGTCCGCTCCGGCGAGAACCGGGTCGTCGTCGAGCTGCCGGGCGTACAGGACCCGAAGAAGGCCGCCGACGTGCTCGGCCGCACCGCGCAGCTCACCGTCCACTCGGTGCTCGGCCCGGCCGAGAGCCCCGGGGACGGGGCCGACGGGACGGCGGCCAAGGACGGTGCGGACGGCGAGCGGGTGCTGCCGGACGAGTCCGGGCAGTCGCTGCGGCTGAAGGACGCCACGCTGACCGGGCAGGACGTCAAGGGCGCCGACGCCCGCTTCGACCAGCAGAACGGCGCGGGCTGGCACGTCACCGTCGACTTCAAGGACGCCGGCAGCGACCGGTGGGCCCAGGTGACCGGCGAGGCGGCCTGCCATCCGGCCGGTGATCCCCAGCGCCGGGTCGCCATCGTGCTCGACGACAAGATCATCTCCTCGCCGCAGGTCGACCCCTCCGTGGCCTGCGGGGCGGGCATCACCGGCGGCTCCACGCAGATCACCGGCTCCTTCGACGACGCCGAGGCCCGCGAGCTGGCGCTGCTCGTCAAGGGCGGCGCCCTGCCCGTGCCGGTGGAGACGATCGAGCAGCGCACCATCGGCGCCACCCTGGGCGACGAGGCCATCTCGGCCGGCGCCTGGGCCGCCGTCATCGGCACCGCGCTGACCGCGCTGTTCATCATCGTCGTCTACCGGCTGATGGGCGCCCTCGCGACGGTGGCCCTGCTCTGCTACGGCCTGATCTCCTACGCCGCCCTGGCCGCGGTCGGCGCGACCCTGACCCTGCCGGGCCTCGCGGGCTTCGTGCTGGCGATCGGCATGGCGGTGGACGCCAACGTCCTCGTCTTCGAGCGGGCCCGCGAGGAACAGGCGGCCCGGACCCGTCCCAGTACGCGCTCCGCGCTGACCGCCGGTTTCCGCAGCGCCTTCAGCGCGATCGCCGACTCCAACGTCACCACGCTGATCGCCGCCGCCCTGCTGTTCTTCCTGGCCTCCGGTCCGGTCAAGGGCTTCGGCGTCACGCTCGGCATCGGTGTGCTGGCCTCGATGGTCAGCGCCCTGGTGATCACCCGGGTGCTGGCCGAGTTCGCCGCGAGCCGCCCGTCGGTCTACCGCCGCCCCCGCATCACCGGCATCTCGTCGACGGGCCCGGTCCGGGACGCCCTGCTGCGTCGCAACCCGTTCCTGATGCGCCGGCCGCGCCGCTGGCTGGCGGCCTCGCTGATCGTCCTCGTGGTGGCGGGCTCCGGCATCCTGGTGCGGGGCCTGAACTTCGGCATCGAGTTCACCGGCGGTCGGCTCATCGAGTACTCCACCGCCACCCACGTCGATCCCGACCGGGCGCGGGACGCCCTGGCCGACGCGGGCTTCCCGCGCGCCGTCGTCCAGTCCTCCGGCGACGGCGACCTCACGGTGCGCACGGAGGAGCTGACCGACGCCGAGGCGGCGACCGTCACGGAGGCCGTCGCCGAACTGGGCGGCGAGACGGAGAAGGTCCGCGACGAGCTGATCGGCCCGAGCCTGGGCGAGGAGCTGCGCCGGGACGCCCTGATCGCCCTCGGCCTGGCGCTGGCCGCGCAGCTGGCGTACCTGGCGGTCCGGTTCCGCCTGCTGTTCGGCACGGCGGCGGTCGGCGCGCTCGCCCACGACGTGGTCATTCTGGTCGGTGTGTTCGCCTGGCTGGGCAAGCCGATCGACGGGGTGTTCCTGGCGGCGCTGCTGACCGTGATCGGCTACTCGGTCAACGACTCGGTGGTGCTCTTCGACCGCATCCGGGAACTGCTGGGCAAGGAGCGCAAGACACCGTTCGACCGGCTCACCAACGACGCGATCCTGCAGACCCTGCCGCGCACGGTCAACACCGGCATGGGCGCGGTGCTCATCCTGGCCTCGCTGGCGGTCCTGGCCGACGACTCGCTCACCGACTTCGCGCTCGCGCTGCTGATCGGCGTGGGGGTCGGCACGTACTCGTCGGTCTTCACCGCCTCTCCCCTGGCCATCGAACTGCACAACCGCGACACCGGCTCCCGCCCCGGGCGCCGCAAGGGCGGCCGCGCCCGCGCCACGGGGAAGTCCGAGAAGCGGGTCCCCACGAGCCGCACGGAACGGCAGGAGGCCCGGTAGCGACGGGCGCCAGGTCCGGGCCCCCTCACCCGAGGGCGCCCGGACCCAGGACACGCACGGCCCGGGACACACGCGACCCAGGGCACGCCGGTCCGGAAACCCGGCCCAGGGACACCCGCCCGAGAGCCCGGCTCAGGGACACCGGTCCGGGAGCCCGGCTCAGGGACACCCGTGCGGAAACCCGGCCCAGGGCGCGCCGGTCCGGGAACCCGGCCCAGGGACACCCGCCCGAGAGCCCGACTCAGGGACACCCGTGCGGAAACCCGACTCAGGGACACCCGTGCGGAAACCCGACCCAGGGACACCCGTGCGGAAACCCGACTCAGGGACACCGGTCCGGGAACCCGGCGCAGGGACACCCGCCCGGAAACCCGGCGCAGGGACACCGGCCTGGGAACCCGGCCCAGGCACACCCGCCCGGAAACCCGGCCCAGGGACACCCGCCCGAGAGCCCGGCTCAGGCACACCCGTGCGGAAACCCGGCCCAGGCACACCCGCCCGGAAACGCGGCCCAGGCACACCCGCTCGGGAACCCGGCCCAGGTCGTGCCCGGCAGACGACCGGCCCGAGGCACATCCCACCCGAGGCCCGTCCCACCCGAGGCCCGTCCGGTCCGGGCGCCCGACCCGGGCGTCCGGGCGGAGGGCGCTCTGCCCGGGCCTCCGGGCGGAGGGCGCTCTGCCCGGGCCTCCGACTCACGGCGTGGCCGTGAAGTGGTCCCCGATCAGGGCCCGCACCGCGGCCGGGTCGCCGGCGATCAGCGCGTCCAGCAGCGCGGTGTGCTGGTGCGCGTCGGCGACCAGGTCGGCCCGGCCGCGCACGGAGGGCGAGCCGGCCGGCGGCCACTGGGCGCGGCGGTGCGCGTCACCTGCGATCCGGACGAGCTGTTCGTTGCCGGCCAGCGCGAGCACGGCGCGGTGGAAGGCGCGGTCGGCCTCGGCGTAGGTGGCCGGGCTGCCGGAGGACGCGGCCCGGACCGTGGCCTCGGCGAGGGGACGCAGCTCCGCCCAGTGCTCCGCGGGCACCGTACGGGCCAGCCGGAGCCACACCGGGACCTCGATCAGGGCCCGGACCTCGGCCAGTTCGGCCAGCTCGCGGTCACCGCGTTCCAGGACGCGGAAGCCCCGGTTGGGGACGACCTCGACGGCGCCCTCCAGGGCGAGCTGCTGCATGGCCTCCCGCACGGGTGTGGCCGAGACGCCGAACCGCTCGCCGAGCACCGGTGCCGAGTAGACCTCGCCGGGCCGCAGTTCACCGGTGACCAGCGCGGAGCGCAGGGCGTCGAGGATCTGCCCGCGCACGGAGGAACGCTGGACGAGGGGCCGGGGGCGGGGCACCGGCGGTTCGCCGTGGGTGTGCTCGCCGCGTGCCGGGCCGTCCGGCTCCGCACCGCCGGGGGCCCGGTCCCGCGCCCTGTCCGCCGCTCCCGGCTGCACCGGGATCCGCACCGCTTCGGCCGCCGCACCCGTTCCCGCACCCGCACCCGTTCTTGCGGCGCCCTGCGCGCTGTGCTTCACGGGTCCTCCTGCGGGACGTGTCGGTACTTGGGGTCATTACGGCGGGTTGTCACCTGTCCGTCAAGCACCATAAGCGCAGGGGCCGTCAGTTCAAATCTCGAACATATTGGGTAAGGTAAGGCTTACCTTTAAGCAGCCCGTTCTCCCGACGTGGATCGGTGGTCCCGTATGCCTGTCGCCCGCACGGCCCTCACGGACGCCTACGCGCGCCTGTCCGAGGTCCTCCCCGGGCTGGGCGTGACCGAACTGGCCGCGGCCGACGAGGTCCCGAGCGGCGACGGCTGGGTCACGGCCGCCTCCCTCGCCGCGGGAGGAACGGAGCTGGCGGGCTTTCTCGCCTGGGACGAGGCCCAGGTACTGCGGGACTACGGACAGCGGGCCCGGCCGGACGTGATCGCGAGCTTCGGCCTGCACCGGTACGCGTGGCCCGCCTGCCTGCTGATCACCGTGCCGTGGTTCCTGCACCGCCGGGTGCCCCGCCACCCCGCGGCCCACGTCTCCTACGACCGCACGGCCGCCGGGCTCCCGCTCGGCCGGATGGCGGTGCGTGCCGCATCGTTCGCCTGCCTCCCCGGCGACCCCGCCGCCGCTCTGCCCGGCGCCCGGGTGGTCGCCGACGAGGAGGCGCTGCGCGGCGAGGTGCGGGCCTCGGTCGCCGAGCACCTGGAGCCGGTCCTGGCCGGATTCGGCCCCCGGATGCGGCGGCGCGGACGTGCCCTGTGGGGGATGGCGACCGACGAGGTCGTCGAGGGTCTGTGGTACGTCGCCCACCTGCTCGGCGAGCAGGAGCGGGCCCGGCGCGAGCTGGACCTGCTGATGCCGGGCGCGACCAGGCCGTACGTCGGGGACGCGGCGTTCCGTGAGCTGAAGGGGCCGGACGGCGAACCGCTGCACACCCGGGACCGGGCGAGCTGCTGCATGTTCTACACCCTGCGCCCCGAGGACACCTGCGCCACCTGCCCGCGGACCTGCGACGCCGACCGCGTCGGCAAGCTGCTCGCCGCGGCGGGCTGAACGGCCGTCAGCTAAGATCGTCCGCGTTGTTCCACAACTCCCCCACACGTGGCGGGAACTTTCCGTGGAACCACCCGTACGGGTAGTCTTAATCGAACTCAACTCCCGCCCCTCACGCGGCAGTTCGAGCAGAACGCCGCCCTGGGCACCCCCTCTGCACTCCCTTGGCGGCCTCTTGCCCCGAAACCCCCTGAGGGCCGCTGGGTTTGGGCCACCATGGCGGGCGTTACGCCCTATCCCACTGCAAGGGACCCCAGATGAGATTGACCGACATATCGCTGAACTGGCTGCTTCCGGGCGCCGTGCTGCTCCTGGGCATGCTGGCGGCGGTGGCGGTGCTCGCGCGCGGCAGGCGTTCCTCGGGGAAGGACGCGGGCGCGGACGACTCGTGGGAGCGCATGGAGGAGCGCCGCAGGCGCAAGGAGGCCCTCTACGGCACCTTCTCCTACGTCCTGCTCTTCTGCTGTGCCGCGGTCGCCGCGGCGCTCTCCTTCCACGGTCTGGTCGGCTTCGGCGAGCAGAACCTCGGCCTGAGCGACGGCTGGCAGTACCTGGTCCCGTTCGGGCTCGACGGTGCGGCGATGTTCTGCTCCGTCCTCGCGGTGCGCGAGGCCAGCCACGGTGACGCGGCGCTCGGCTCACGGATACTCGTGTGGGCCTTCGCCTTCGCCGCGGCCTGGTTCAACTGGGTGCACGCGCCGCGCGGCCTGGGGCACGCGGGTGCCCCGCACTTCTTCGCGGGCATGTCCCTGTCGGCGGCGGTGCTGTTCGACCGGGCCCTGAAGCAGACCCGCCGGGCCGCCCTGCGCGAGCAGGGTCTGGTGCCGCGTCCGCTGCCGCAGATCCGCATGGTCCGCTGGCTGCGCGCCCCCCGCGAGACGTACCGCGCCTGGTCGCTGATGCTCCTGGAGGGCGTGCGCAGCCTGGACGAGGCGGTCGAGGAGGTGCGCGACGACCGGCGCCAGAAGGAGGAGAAGAAGCTCCGGCGGCGCGAGCAGGAGCGGCTGGAGCGGGCGCAGCTCAAGGCGATCAGCCGGGGCCACGGCCACCGCGGCTTCCCCGGGCGCGGCGGCCGTCAGGTCGAGGTCGAGGTGCAGCAGGTCGAGCGGGGCTCGGAACGCGCCACCGCGGAGCCTGCCATATCGACCCAGGAGCAACTGCCCCCGGCGAGCCGGCGGCCCTCCCTGCAGCCCGTGCGGAGCGGGTCTGAGCAGATGTCCGTGGAGACCGTCGACCTCACCGCGGAGGACGACACCCAGGCCCTGCCCCGCCTGGACTCCCTGGAGCGCAAGCTCAAGGATCTGGAGCAGCAGTTCGGCTGAGCCGAGCGCGCACCGTCTCCGATGCCGATGGCCTGAGGCGCCGGTCTCCCCGGCGCCTCAGGCCGCTTCCGCGCCCGCGTCCGCCTCCGCGCCCAGTTCGAACCAGACCGACTTGCCCACCTCGCAGGGCTGTACGCCCCAGTCGTCGGCGAGCGACTCGACCAGGACCAGCCCTCTGCCGTTGGTGCTCTCCTCCCGCTGCGGTGCGCACGGCCGGGGCTGCCTCGCTGGGCCCACGAAGTCCCGTACCTCGACCCGCAGGGCGCGCGGCCCGACCGTCGCGGTCAGGACGGCGCCCTCGTCGGTGTGCACGAGCGCGTTGGTGACCAGCTCGCTGGCGAGCAGCTCCGCGACCTCCGACTGGCCGGGCCCGCCCCAGTGCCGCAGCAGCTCACGCAGCGCCCGCCGGGCCTCGGGCACCGCCCGCAGGTCCGCCCGGCCGAGCCGCCGCCTGAGCTGTGGCACCGCCTGCTCCTTCATGTCCCCCGTCGGCGCGCTGATGTCGTCTCCCCCTGTCTGTCCCGCTCCGGTCGAACATCTTCACGGGGAAAGCCTTGCCCGTTCGGGCCCCCGGCAGTCATCGGGTTTCGGCCGGGTCGTCCGTCCGGTCACGGGCGGGGGACGTTGCGCAGGTTGGAACGGGCCATCTGGACCATGCGTCCGACCCCGCCGTCCAGGACGATCTTCGAGGCGGACAGGGCGAAGCCGGTGACCATGTCGGCGCTGATCTTCGGCGGGATGGACAGGGCGTTGGGGTCGGTGACGACGTCGACGAGGGCGGGGCCCTTGTGCTTGAACGCCGCCTTCAGCGCCCCGGCCAGGTCCTTGGGCTTCTCCACCCGGACGCCGAAGACACCGCAGGCCTCGGCGACGGCGGCGAAGTCGGGGTTCTTGTTGGCCACCCCGTGCGAGGGCAGGCCCGCGACGAGCATCTCCAACTCCACCATGCCGAGCGAGGAGTTGTTGAAGAGGACGACCTTCACCGGGAGGTCGTGCTGGACGAGGGTGAGGAAGTCGCCCATCAGCATGGTGAACCCGCCGTCGCCGGACATCGACACGACCTGTCGGCGCCGGTCGGTGAACTGGGCGCCGATCGCCATCGGCAGCGCGTTCGCCATCGAACCGTGGGAGAAGGAACCGATGATGCGGCGGCGTCCGTTGGGCGAGATGTAGCGGGCCGCCCAGACGTTGCACATCCCGGTGTCGACGGTGAACACCGCGTCGTCGTCGGCCATCTCGTCCAGCAGGGCGGCCACGTACTCGGGGTGGATCGGGACGTGCTTGTCGACCTTGCGGGTGTACGCCTTGACGACGCCCTCCAGCGCGTCGGCGTGCTTCTTCAGCATCCGGTCCAGGAAGCGGCGGCTCTTCTTCTCCTTGACCCGCGGGATCAGGCAGCGCAGCGTCTCCCGCGCGTCGCCCCACACCGCGAGGTCCAGCTTGGAGCGCCGTCCCAGGTGCTCGGGCCGCACGTCGATCTGGGCGATCTTCACATCGTCCGGGAGGAAGGCGTTGTACGGGAAGTCAGTGCCGATGAGGAGCAGCAGGTCGCACTCGTGGGTGGCCTCGTAGGCGGCGCCGTAGCCGAGCAGTCCGCTCATGCCGACGTCGTACGGGTTGTCGTACTGGATGAACTCCTTGCCCCGCAGGGCGTGCCCGACCGGTGCCTTGAGCTTCCCGGCGAACTCCATGACCTCGGCGTGCGCGCCCGCGGTGCCGCTGCCGCAGAACAGGGTGACCCTGTCGGCGTCGTCGATCATCCGGACCAGCCGGTCGATCTCCTCGTCGCCGGGCCGGACGGTGGGCCGGGAGGTGACGAGCGCCGTCTCGGCGGCCTTCTCGGGGGCGGGCTCGTCGGCGATGTCGCCGGGCAGCGAGACGACGCTGACGCCGCCCTGGCCGACGGCGTGCTGGATGGCGGTCTGCAGCAGCCGGGGCATCTGCTTCGGGCTGGAGATCAGCTCGCTGTAGTGACTGCACTCGCGGAACAGCTGGTCGGGGTGGGTCTCCTGGAAGAAGCCGAGCCCGATCTCGCTGGACGGGATCTGGGAGGCGAGGGCGAGGACGGGGGCCATGGAGCGGTGGGCGTCGTAGAGCCCGTTGATGAGGTGCAGGTTGCCTGGGCCGCAGGAGCCCGCGCACGCGGCCAGCTTCCCGGTGATCTGGGCCTCCGCCCCGGCGGCGAAGGCGGCGGTCTCCTCGTGCCGCACGTGCACCCATTCGATGCCGGAGTGGCGGCGCACGGCGTCCACGATCGGGTTGAGGCTGTCCCCGACCACTCCGTAGAGGCGCTGGACCCCGGCGCGGGTGAGGATGTCGACGAACTGTTCCGCGACGTTCTGTTTGGCCATGGGTCCAGCTATGCCACAGCGAGCGGTCTCACGCCTCCCAAACGGCGGCGGCCGTACGGTCGTCCGCGTATCCCTTGACCCGTACGCCGCTGTCCGCGAGGAACTCCACCGGTCCGGGTGCCGGGCGGCCCGCCCATCGCCGGGCGAGGAGTTCGCCCAGATCGGGCTCGCTGAGCAGCGGCTCGGCGAGGCCCGCGGTGCACATCAGGAGCACATCACCCGGGCGGGCTACGGAGGCCCGGAAACGGAACGGCTCACGGAACGGCTCGCGGGGCGGCCCGGCGGGCGGGCCCTCGTACGGGCCCGGGGGCGCGGTGATGCCGAGGTCCATGGTGAGCCGGTCGCCCTCGGGCGCCTCGCTCGGCGCGTCGCGGGGTGCGTCGCGCGGCGCGTCGTGGGGCGCGGAGCCGAAGCCGAGGACGGGCTCTCCGGTGACGTCACCGGCGTCCGGCTCCATGTCCTGCCAGGCGCCGTCGCGCAGCCGGAGCAGTCCGCCCGCGCCGACGCCGAAGAACACCCGCGTGCGGCACCCGGGGTCGGCGGGCAGCAGCAGGCAGCGCAGGGTGGCCGCGTACTCGTCCGGGGCCAGGCCCTGTTCGGCGGCACCGGCCCGGAGCCGGCCGAGGCTGCGGTCGGTGAGGCGGTGCAGGCCGGACTTCAGGTCGCCGCGCCGGGCGGCCCGCAGGTCCTCGGCGAGCCGGGCGTGGCTGCGGCCCACGGCCCGTCCGATCCACCGGCACACCTCGGCCGCCGCCCGGTGCGCCCCGGCGGTGGCACGGGCGCCGGTCGCCATCGCCACCAGGACCAGCGCCTGCTCGCCGGCGCCGAACCGGGCGACGAGCAGCGCGTCGCGCCGCGGCTCCCCCCGGTACCGCGCGGAGTCCCCGCGCACGGAGACGGCCCGCAGCGTGCACGTCCCGTACCGGGCGCCCTCCAGCACGGTGTCCGGGACCAGCCCGTCGAGGCCGTCGGGATCGGCGGGCGGCAGCACGGTGGGCTCGGCGTCGTAGGTGGGCGGCCCGCTGCCGACGTAGTCGCGGTCGGCCTGCGACGAGGGGAGGAAGGGCGGCGGAAGCGGCGGCAGGTCGGACACGGTCGGGGTCGGCGGAACCGCCTCGGGCGGCTCCCTGAGGTCGGCGGCCCCGGACCCGGACGTGGTCGGCCCACGCGGATCCGGCCGCCTCGGCGCGGGAGGCCGCCCGGCACCGGACACCGGGAACGACACCGGACCGGCCCGCCCGGCACCGGACGCCGGAGACGACACCGGACCGGCCCGCCCGGCACCGGACGCCGGAGACGACACCGGACCGGCCCGCCCGGCACCGGACGCCGGAGACGACACGGGACCGGCCCGCCCGGCACCGGACGCCGGAGACGACACGGGACCGGCCCGCCCGGCACCGGACGCGGTGGGCGGCACAGGACCGGACTGCCCGCCCCCCGACCACACCGACCCCGCCCCCGGCGACGCGGGACCCGACGAGTCACCCGGCGGCGGAGTTCCGGCGGGCGTGGGCCCCGGCGCGTCTGGCGCGCCCGTGTCGCCGGGGTCGGGACTCCCGGCCGGAAAGCTCCTCGGAGCGGCGGATGCCGCGGACGGAGGCTCCCAGGGAGCCACGGGCCGGGACGGTCCGGCAGCCCGCGGGGGACCGCCGTCCCCGGTGCGGGGGCCGGGGACGGCGGCGGGCGGGGTCCTGGACCACCAGGGCCGTCCCGGTCCGGGCGCGGTGGGGGACGGTGGTGGCGCCGGGTGCGCCGGGTGCGCCGGGTGCGTCGGCTCGCCGTGGCCCGGGGCCGCCGGTCCGCGGGCCAGCGTGTCCGAGGCCGAGGCGAAGCGGTCGTCCAGGGAATCGGGTGCGGCCGTGGGGCCGGTGTCGTCGGTGGAGTCGTCGTACAGCTGCCCCCACCAGTCGTCCTCAGGTCCGGTGGGACCGGTGGGACCGGCGGGACCGGTGGGCCTTCCCCCCTGCTGACTCATGCTCCTGATTGTCCACCGATGGGGCCGGATGAAAACGGGGCATCGGGAAATTCGGGGCGGACCGGCGTGCGCCGGGCGGCGTGTCGGGGGACGCGTCGAACGGTTCTCCGAGGTGGGGTGGCCGGGCGGCCCCACCCCCCACGGGAGGACCGCCCGGCGACGCCACCTTGGCAGATTGAATCCTCCCCCTGCTGAAGCAGGGGGATTCCTGGCTCACGTCGGCTGCGGGCCAGCGACCAGCAGCTCTTACACGATCAACACCAGCCGGGTTGAAACCAGCCCGGTTTGGTAGGGCAAAGCAGAGGTGGTGCATGTGCCGTCTTGGTTCTCGATCGGCACGGTGTACGCGCTTGGTTCTCACAACGCACGCCGCACACCCTACCCGGTCATCCGGGCGGTCTACCCGGTGACCGGCGGTACGGCGATGATGTCCGCGGGCGGGTTTACGCCGTGGCCGTTTCCCGCCACGGACGTCCCCGCCGGCGGAGATGATCACGATTCCGGGGAGGGGCGACGCCCGATGCTGGGAGTGCTGGGGCTGGAGGACACGCACGAGGCGGCGTACCGGGCGCTGGTGTCGGTGGGCGCGGCCGACGTACCGGATCTGGCCAGGCGGCTGGCGCTCGGCGAGGGGGACACCGAGCGCGCGCTGCGCCGGCTGGAGCAGAACGGGCTCGCCGCCCAGTCCTCGGCCCGCCCGGGACGCTGGGTCGCGGCCCCGCCGGGCGTCGCGCTGGGCGCCCTGCTCACCCAGCAGCGGCACGAGCTGGAGCGGGCGGAGCTGGCGGCGGCGCTGCTGGCGGAGGAGTACCGGGCGGCGGCGGCCGAGCCCGCGGTGCACGACCTGGTGGAGGTGGTGACCGGCGCCGGGGCCGTCGCCCAGCGCTTCCTCCAGCTCCAGCTCGGCGCGAGCGAGGAGGTGTGCGCGCTGGTCACCGACAAGCCGGTGGCCGTGACCGGCATGGAGAACGACGCGGAGGAGCAGGCCACCGGGCGCGGTGTCCGCTACCGGGTGGTGGTCGAGCGGTCGGTCCTCGACCTGCCGACCGGCATCACCGAGCTGACCGCCGCGCTGGGCCGCGACGAGCAGGTCCGGGTCGTGGACCGGGTGCCGACCAAGCTGATCGTGGCCGACCGCTCCCTCGCCCTGGTCCCGCTCACCGCGCGCTCCTCGGAGCCCGCCGCGCTGGTGGTGCACGCCAGCGGTCTGCTCGAACTGCTGTCGGGCCTGTTCGAGGCCGTGTGGCGGGACGCCCTCCCGCTGCGTCTGGGTGCCTCCGGCGTGACCGAGCAGGCCCCCGACGGCCCTGACGGCACCGATCTGGAGATTCTCTCCCTGCTGCTCGCCGGGCTGACCGACGCGAGCGTGGCCAAGCAGCTCGACCTGGGCCTCAGGACCGTGCAGCGACGGGTGAAACGCCTGATGGAGCTGACCGGGGTCACCACCCGGCTCCAGCTGGGCTGGCACGCCTATGAAAGGGACTGGGTGGCCAGAAAGCACTGAGGAGACCCCGCCCGCCGGGCCGGACTTCTGCGGACCGGGCCCAGCTCCTGCACCCTGGACAGATGGGAGCGTGGGACCTCCTGCTGGCCGGCCTGGTCATTCTGCTCGGGCTGTGCGGCATCCTGCTGCCCGGCGTGCCGGGATCGTGGCTGGTGTGGGCCGGGGTGCTGTGGTGGGCGCTGAAGGATCCGCGGCCGCTCGCGTGGGCGGTGCTGGTCGGCGCCACCGGCGTGCTCCTGCTGTCCCGGGCGGTGCGCTGGGCGCTGCCGACCCGCAGGAAACGCCGGGACGAGGCGATGCGCCGGCTGACGGCGTACGCGGGCGCGGGCGCCGTCGTCGGCTTCGTCCTGGTCCCGGTGCTCGGCGCGATCCCCGGCTTCATGGGCGGCATCTACCTCGCCGAGCGGCTGCGGCTGGGCCGGCCCGGCGAGGCGATGGCGTCGCTGCGGACGGCGATGCGCCAAGGCGGCGCCGACCTGCTGACCGAGCTGTTCGCCTGCCTGCTGATCACCGGGGCGTGGCTCGGAGCGGTGCTGGCCGGCTGAGCGGGGCGCCCTCCAGCGACAGCAGCCGCGTCTTGCGTTCCAGCCCGCCCGCGTATCCGGTCAGGGAGCCGTCGGCGCCGATCACCCGGTGGCAGGGGCGCAGGATCAGCAGCGGATTCGCGCCGATCGCGCCCCCGACGGCGCGTACCGCGGGCCGCGACGCCCCGATGCGCGCGGCGATCTCGCCGTACGTCGTGGTCGCGCCGTAGGGCACGTCGTCCAGGGCGGCCCACACGCGCTCCCGGAAGGCGGTGCCCTCCGCGCGCAGCGGCAGCGAGAACTCGGTCAGCTCCCCGGCGAAGTAGGCGCCGAGCTGTTCCTCGGCCGCCCGGAAGGGCCCGGCGTCGTGCCGCCACCCGTCCCGGACGCTGCGGCCGCCCTTCTGCCCGGGCACGGACAGGGAGGTGAGCGCGCCGTCGGAGCCGGCGGTGAGAAGCAGCGGCCCGACGGAACTGCCGACCTCGTACCAGTACGTCTCGGCGGCGATGCTCGTGGTCGTCGGCATGGTCGTGGTCGTGTTCATCGGTCGTTCTCCCACTCTCCTGCTGCGCGCAGGTGGTTCAGTGCGTACGAGCGCCAGGGGCGCCAGGTGTCGGGGACGGTGGGACCGGGCGGCGCGACGTCCGGGTCGCCGAGGGCGCGGGTGCGCACGACGGCGGCCGTACGGGCGTCCAGTCCGGGCACGGCGAGCAGCGCGCGCTCGGCGTCGTCCCGGTCGGCGCCGGGGTCCAGGCGTACGGCGCCGTCGGCGAGGGCGGCGGCGAGCGCGCCCGGGGTGCCGTGCGGCGCGGCCCCGGCGAGGACGGCCGGTTCGGGGAAGAGGTGGGTGAGGGTGCCGCAGGGCGCGTCGAGCACCTTGCCGTACCGCTGGACGAGCCGCCCGGCCTCCGTGCGCCCCACCAGGGCACGCACCGCCAGTTCCTCGGGGTCGGCGGTGCCCGGTGAGCGCAGCCCGGGGCGGGCGGCGACCAGCGGGGCGAGCCGGGGGTCGGCGCCGAGCCGCTCGTCGACGGCGTACGGGTCGGCGTCGAGGTCGAACAGCCGCCGCAGCCGCTGTACCGAGGTGGTCAGGTCGCGCAGGTCGGTGAGGTGGAGGCGGGCGTCGAGCCAGCCCGCGCTGCCGGTGCCCGCCCGGCCCGGCCGTTCCTGGACGGCGACGATCCCGGTGCCGTACGGCAGGCGCAGGGTGCGCCGGTAGAGGCGGCGGCCGGTCTCGCCGCTCACCTCCTCGACGCCGGTGACGGCCTCCCGTTGGAGCAGGTCGAAGACGGGGCCGGCCTGGTAGGGGCCGCGGTGGGCCAGGCGCAGCGGGACGCCGGCGGAGGGGGTGGCCGTGCGCCGGGCGGCCCGGTCGCGGGCCGGGGCGGCGGCGCGCAGCTCGCTCGGGGTGGCCGCGTACACGGCCCGGACGGTGTCGTTGAACTGCCGCACGCTGGCGAACCCCGACGCGAAGGCGATCTCGGTGACCGGCAGGACGGTGGTCTGCAGCAGGACCCGCGCGGTGTGCGCCCGCTGGGCGCGGGCGAGGGCCACGGGTCCGGCGCCCACCTCGGCGGTGAGCTGCCGCTGCACCTGGCGGGCGCTGTAGCCGAGCCGTCCGGCGAGTCCGGCGACGCCCTCCCGGTCCACGACCCCGTCGCCGATCAGCCGCATGGCCCGGCCGACGACGTCGGCGCGGACGTTCCAGTCGGCGGAGCCCGGCACGGCGTCGGGACGGCACCGCCGGCAGGCCCGGAAGCCCGAGCCCTGCGCGGCGGCGGCCGTCGCGAAGAACCGCACGTTGCGCCGCTTCGGTGTGACCGCGGGGCAGCTGGGCCGGCAGTAGATGCCGGTCGTCTCGACGGCGAAGAAGAACGCGCCGTCGAACCGGGCGTCCCGGCTCCGCACGGCCTCGTACCGGACGTCCTCGCGCGTCTTCTCATGCTCGGCTGTCTGTGTCACGCTCTCCAGTCTCCGCCGGCCCGGCGGACCGGGCTGGCGGAAATCGGACATCGCGTTGGGGTGGCCGCCGGGCTACCGCAGGCCGCCCCGCTTGGCCTCCATGGCCGCCTTGCCCATGGCGTCCCGGCGCTTCCACTCCTTGCGCATCTCGGCCCGCAGCCGGGCGTCGGTCTTGGCGACGATGCGCTGGTTCTCCCGCATCAGCTTGCGGTAGCTCTCCAGCCGCCGCTCCGGCAGCTCGCCACTGCCGAGCGCGGCGAGGACGGCGCAGCCCGGCTCGCTCTCGTGGGCGCAGTCGTGGAACCGGCACTCCTCGGCCAGCTCCGCGATCTCGGCGAACACCTGGTCCACGCCGCTGCCCGCGTCCCACAGTCCGACGCCCCGCAGCCCGGGGGTGTCGATCAGTACTCCCCCGCCGGGCAGGGCGAGGAGGTTGCGGGTGGTGGTGGTGTGCCGTCCCTTGCCGTCGACGTCGCGGATGGCCTGGACGCCCATGACGTCCTCGCCGAGCAGCGCGTTGGCGAGGGTGGACTTGCCGGCGCCGGACTGTCCGAGCAGCACGGCGGTGCCGCCGGAGACGACGGCGCCGAGCACGTCGAGCCCCTCCCCCTGCTCGGCGCTGACGGGCAGCACCGGCACGCCGGGCGCGGCGGTCTCCACGTCCTGGACGAGGTACGCCAGGGTCACCGGGTCGGGCACGAGGTCGGCCTTGGTGAGGACGACCACGGGCTGCGCCCCGGACTCCCAGGCGAGGGCGAGGAACCGTTCGATCCGGGCGAGGTCCAGCTCGGCCGCGAGCGACACGGCGACGATCGCGTGGTCGACGTTGGCCGCGAGGATCTGCCCCTCGGACCGCTTGGACGAGGTGGAGCGCACGAAGGCGGTACGGCGCGGCAGATACGTCCGTACGTAGCGCGGGCTGCCGCCCTCGGGGTCGACGGCGACCCAGTCGCCGGTGCAGACGACCCGCAGGGGGTCGTGCGGCGTGACGAACGCGGTGTCGGCGCGCACGACGCCGTCCACGGTGACGACGTCGCACTGCCCGCGGTCGACCCGCACGACCCGGCCGGGCAGCAGCCCTTCGGCGGCGCAGGGGGCGAACGCGTCGGCCCAGGCGTCGTCCCAGCCGTAGGAGGACAGGGTGGAGTGGGTGGGGTTGGAAGACGTGGAACTCAAGGGGTGACCCTTCAGGGTGCGGCCCCGGCGCGAGGACTCAGGGAGCGGCTGAGATCAGCCGGTGGCCGCGGAGGTGGACTCGATGGACTCCTGGATGCGGGCAGCGCCCGTCACAGTGACAGCCATTGGTCGACACCTCCTCGAAAAAGACCCCTGTCGGCGGCCGCTGGGGCCGCCGCTCGGACATCGGTCACCCTAGTCGCGCGCCCGAGGGCCGCGCCACCGATTAACCACGGACCGTCCGCTCACACCTCGACCGGCGCGTCCTCCGGCAGGCTGTCCATGAAGGAGCTGACGGAGAAGACCGCGTTGCCGGCGCCGGGCGGGCCGTAGCCGGGGGGCGAGGAGAGGCCGTAGTCCTCCATGGTCTGGCGGTAGGCCTGGAGCAGGCGGATGTGGTACTCCAGCGGGGCGCCGTCGGGGTTGGTCTTGCCCAGCGGGGTGGTGGGCTCGGGGCACCAGGTGGTGAAGCGGGGCGTGATGCCGTGCGACATGAAGAAGCGCAGGCCCTCGGTGGTGGACGCGATGGCCTCGTCGACGGTCTTGAAGCCGAAGGGCTCGGCCATCTCCACGCCCGCGACGAAGTTGGGGATGACGTTGCGCGCGCCGAAGACCTCGGTGGAGTCCAGGATGCGCCGGTGCCACTCGTCGCGGCCGACGTAGCGCTCCTTGCCGGGGCAGTACATCTTGAACAGGTACTCGTCCCACACCTCGAAGTTGGGGTGGTAGATCTGCACGCCGTAGTCCTTGAAGCGCTGGACGTCCGGCTTGGGCAGGGCCTGGGCGACGACCTTGCCGATCCAGCGGCCGGGGAAGTACTCCTCGATGGCCTTGGCGTACCGCCCGTAGAAGTCGGCCTCGTCCAGGCCCTGGACCTTCGACGTGATCGCGCCGCCGGTGAGCGTGTACGCGGTGGAGATCTTGGCGGTGTCGTACTTGTCGATGATCTCCAGCGCTTCGAGGACCTCGTCGACGTCCTTCACTCCGGTGTACGGCCGCCCGGCGGCCTTGTGCTGGCGCCAGTTGTGGTTGATGTCGCAGTACTGGCACTCCTCCTTGGCGCCGAAGTACTGGCAGACGCGGAACGCGGTCAGGTAGATCAGGTAGCCCCACTGGATGGTCGGGGCCACCTCCATGACCGACTTCCCGTTGGAGAGCTTGTGCCGGTAGTACTCGGGCATGGGCGGCACGCCGACGTCGGCGATGCGCTTGCCGTCGAGGTAGAGGCCGAGCTGGTTGTGCTCGTCGGCCGCCACCCGGTAAGGGGAGGCCGGGTTCACGCGGACCGAGACGACGGTGCGGCGCAGGTCGTAGGGGCCGCCGGTGAGGATGATCTCCTCGGGCGGGCGGCGCAGGGCGGCCTCGCCCAGCTCGGGCAGGGTGCCGTGGTCGAAGGAGAAGATGAAGTACGACTTCGGCTTGACCTCGCCGGACTCGTTGTCGCTGAGTGCGGAGGGGTCGAAGGCGACGCCGCCGCGCAGCAGGTCCTCCTTGAAGACGGCCTCGCGCGGTACGTGCGGGAACCGCTCCATCAGATCCTCGACCAGCGCGGTACGGCTGTCCATCCCGTGTCTCCTCCCGGGTCCGGCGTTCGACTTCTCACGGTATGCCCCCGCGGGAGAGGCTTCCCGCCCGGGGCCCCTCCAGGCGTGCCGGGTAGGTTTCCGCGCTATGAGCGACATCACGGTCACCAACTGGGCCGGCAACATCACGTACACGGCGAAGGAACTGCTGCGGCCGCGCTCCCTGGACGCGCTGCGGGCCCTGGTGGCGGACAGCGCCGGGGTGCGGGTGCTGGGCAGCGGGCACTCCTTCAACGAGATCGCCGAGCCGGGCGACGGGGGCGCCTTGCTGTCGCTGGCGGGCCTGCCGTCCGTGGTGGACGTGGACACGGCCGCCCGTACGGTGCGGGTCGGCGGCGGTGTGCGGTACGCCGAGCTGGCCCGGGTGGTGCACGCGCGGGGCCTGGCGCTGCCGAACATGGCCTCGCTGCCGCACATCTCGGTCGCCGGGTCGGTGGCGACCGGAACGCACGGCTCCGGGGTGCGCAACGGTTCGCTGGCCTCGGTGGTGCGCGAGGTGGAGCTGGTCACCGCGGACGGTTCGACCGTGGTGATCGCGCGGGGCGAGGAGCGGTTCGGCGGGGCGGTGACCTCGCTCGGCGCGCTGGGCGTGGTGACCTCGCTCACACTCGACCTGGAGCCGGCCTACGAGGTGGCGCAGCACGTCTTCACCGAGCTGCCGCTGGCCGGGCTGGACACGGCGACGTTCGAGACGGTGATGGCGGCGGCGTACAGCGTGAGCCTGTTCACCGACTGGCGGGCGCCCGGTTTCCGGCAGGTGTGGCTGAAGCGGCGCACCGACCAGCCGCTGGACGGTTTCCCGTACGCGGAAGCCGCCGCCGAGAAGACGCATCCGGTGCCGGGCATGCCCGCGGTCAACTGCACGGAGCAGTTCGGGGTGCCGGGGCCCTGGCACGAGCGGCTGCCGCACTTCCGCGCGGAGTTCACGCCGAGCAGCGGTGCCGAGTTGCAGTCGGAGTACCTGATGCCCCGGGAGCACGCCCTGGCCGCCCTGCACGCGATGGACGCGATACGGGAGACGCTCGCGCCGGTGCTGCAGACCTGCGAGATCCGCACGGTCGCCGCCGACGCGCAGTGGCTGAGCCCGGCCTACGGGCGGGACACCGTGGCCGCGCACTTCACCTGGGTCGAGGACACGGCGGCGGTGCTGCCGGTGGTGCGGCGGCTGGAAGAGGCGCTCGCCCCGTTCGCGGCCCGCCCGCACTGGGGGAAGGTGTTCACCGTCCCGGCGGGCGAGCTGCGTGCGCTGTACCCGCGGCTGGCCGACTTCGGGGCGCTGACCGGGGCGCTGGACCCGGCGGGGAAGTTCACCAACGCGTTCGTGCGCGGGGTGCTCGCGGGCTGAGCACCCCGCGCTCCTCGGGGCAGGCCGGGCCGGGTCAGTGGTCGGCGCAGCAGGGTGTCGGGTCGGGGTCCTCGAACGGTACGAGGGTGCCGCCGGCCGCGGGCATGGCGGCCAGCACGAGGCGGCCGTCCTGCCAGTGCGGGCGGACGTGGTTCCGGGTGACCAGCCGGGTGTCCGGGGCGGGCTCGTGCGGTGTGCCCAGGACGGTCACCCGGTCGATCGCGGAGCGGGCGAGCAGCTCGGCGAGCGTCAGGGTGCCGGTGAGACCGGCCGCACCGGGGAAGAGGACCGCGCGGCCGGTCTCGTCCCAGGTGGCGTCGCGGACCTCGTACCCCCGGGCGGTGAGCCGGTCCCGGGCGGTGCGCAGGACCGGCTCGGCCTCGGCGGCGAGGGACAGGGCGACCCGCGGGCGGCCGTCCCGCACCAGGTGCGTGCAGCCGAAGACGCCCTCGGGGAGGGCGAGTCCGGCCGCCAGCGCCTGGAGCAGGTGGTCGGCCTCGCGCAGGGTCGTCGCGTCGGTGTCGATGCCGAGGACGTACGGCGCGGCGGGCGGTGTCACGAGGGCAGGACCCAGACGGGGTTGGAGTAGAACCACAGGTCGCGCCACGGGTCGGCGTCGCCGACGACGTCGATGGCGGGGCCGGCCGGGTCGACCTGGGCGCCCAGCGAGCCGACGGCGGAGCGGTTGCCGTCGGTGCCGCGGCTACGGACGTAGACGGGGTGGTCGACGCGGCCGAGGTCGTAGGTGAGGCGGACGGTGCCGCTGTCCGTGTTCGCCTCGGTCACCTCGTACGACTTGACGACCCGGGCGGACGGCTCGGTGAACGTGTCCTTGTCGGCGGCCGGTCCGCTCACGTCGCCCTGGATGACGTCGACGCGGGCCAGCTTCGGGACGAAGCCCGCCCAGTTGGGGCCGCCGGCCAGGGCGACGTCGATGGAGAGGGTGACCCGGGTGCCCTTGCGGACGTGCAGGGCGCCGCCGAGCGTGGCCCAGCGGCCGCCGCCCGAGACGCGGACGTCGAGGCCGCTGACGAGCTGCCCGTGGTCGACCCAGACGCGGCCGGCCCGGATGCCGTCCATGACGGCGGCGTAGGAGAAGCCGTCGGAGCCGACGTGGGTGCGGCTGTACTGGCCGGGCCAGAAGTCGTTCTGGGTGATGTCGATCTGCCCGGCGTAGACCGGGTCGTCGTAGCGGCCGTTGGCGTTGAAGTCGCCGCCACCGCGGGCGCCGGTGTCGGCGTAGACCTGGTGGGAGTCGGAGTTGGCGGTGATCCACCAGGGGCGGCCCTCGGCGATGAGGCTGTCCCACAGGCCGCCGACGGTGGCGGTCATCCAGTCGAAGCCGCCCCAGGTGCGGTAGCTCTCCAGGGGGTAGCCGGCGAAGGAGTTGGCGCTCGGGCTGCCGTCGTAGATGCCGCGGGCGCCGCCCGGTCCCAGCGGCTTCGGCAGGCCGCCGGCCTGGTGTCCCGGGGCGCCCTCGAAACCGACGGCGATCTGGTGGCCGCGGGAGGTGGCGTCGCGCCAGGCGCGGATCTCGTGCGGGGAGTCGATGCCCTTGCGCGCCGGGTGGTTGGCGAGCATCAGGGCGTCCTTGACCTTGCGCCGCTTGACCTGGTCGGCGAGGAAGGAGAGTCCGGCGATGGCGAGGGCCTCGTTGGCGGGGGTGGAGTCGCCCGCGCCGTTGACGCTGCCGTCGTAGTCGGTCTCGAACTGCTTGAGGACGGAGACCTCGTGCCTGCCGGGGTGGACGAAGACGGTGCCGTGCTCGGCGGCCGGGATGTTCCACTCCAGGCCCTGGAAGACGAGGGTGTCCTCGTGGGCGTCGCGGGCCTCGCGGATGTCGGGGTTGACCTTCTCCACGCCGATCCTGGCGTGAGTGGCGCTGCCGTGGTCGGTGATGACCAGCCAGTCCATGCCGTGCCGGGCGCCCTGGCGGACCTGGTCGACGACGCGGTACTTGCCGTCGCTGCTGTACTGGGTGTGGATGTGGTGGTCGCCGGCCAGCCAGAGGAAGCCCTTCCCGCGGCGGCCGTTGCCCGCGGCCCGCGCGGGGGCGGCGGTGGCGGCGGTGGTCGGGGCGAGGACGGTACCGGCGGCCAGTCCGGCGCCGAGCAGACCGGCGCGGCGCAGCAGACCGCGGCGCGACTGCTGTGCGGGGTTCAGGGCCTCGTCGGGGACGCTGGTGTCGAAGGCGGCGGGCAGGGCCTGTGCGGTGGCGTGCTCGTGGTCGTGCGGGTGTCCGTGGTGGTGGTGACCGTGCGGGTGTCCGTGTCCGTGCCCGTGTCCGTGTCCGTGCCCCATGCGTGTTCCTCCTGGATACCGCCGCCGTGCGCGGCTTCGAGGAGAATCGGCGCGGAAGGTGAACGTTGAACGACTCGCGGGTGATCCGCCGCTGCCGCCCGGCCTGCCTTAGCATGAAACCTAGGAACTCTAGGTTGCGGGAAGGCGGCCCATGCCCCGAGTGGGTCTCACCACGGACCGTGTCGTCGCCGCGGCCGCCGACCTGGCCGACGAGACCGGCTTCGAGGCGGTCACCGTCTCCGCGCTCGCCCGGCGCTTCGGGGTGAAGGACGCCAGCCTGTACACGCACGTGCGCAACCTCCAGGACCTGCGCGTCCGGGTCGCGCTGCTGGCCGGCGGGGAGTTGATCGAGGAGATCGCCGGGGCGGTGGCGGGCCGGGCCGGGAAGGAGGCGCTGGCCGCCTTCGCGGGCGCCTACCGCGCGTACGCCCTGCGCCACCCCGGCCGCTACGCCGCCACGCAGATCCGCGTCGACCAGTCCCTGGTCGCCGACTCCCCCGCGCTGCGCCGCACCGCCGAGATCACCTACGGCATGCTGCGGTCCTACGGCCTCACCGAGCCCGACCTCACCGACGCCGTGCGCCTGCTGCGCAGCACCTTCCACGGGTACTGCGCGCTGGAGTCCTCCGGCGCCTTCGGCGCCCCGCGGGACGTGCGGGCGTCCTGGGACAAGGCGGTCGACGCGCTGCACGTGGCGCTGGAGAACTGGCCGCGCGCCTGATCCCCCGGGCCCCCCACGGCGCCGGCGAAGATCAGTGACTTGCGCCCAGGCATTGACAAGTTATTCACGCACCGAGAGTCTGCATGACTATATGCAGGAGGCGTGGCCGTCCTCGTGCCCGTGTCGCCGGGCGGCGGCACGACGGCCTGCCTTCGGATGATCAAGAAGCAGGAGGGCCTTGACCATGGCAGCGGTAGTCGAGAAGCACTCCATCGACGTCGTGCCGGACAGCGAACGGCACGGCACCGCCTTCAACCAGTTCACGCTCTGGCTCGGCGCGAACCTCCACATCACGGCCGTCGTCACCGGTGCCCTCGCCGTCGTCTTCGGCGGCGACGTGGTCTGGTCGCTGCTCGGGCTCGTGCTCGGCAACCTGCTCGGCGGCGCCGTCATGGCGCTGCACTCGGCGCAGGGCCCGAAGCTCGGGCTGCCGCAGATGATCCAGTCCAGGGCCCAGTTCGGGGTGAAGGGCGCGGTCGTCCCGCTGCTCCTCGTGATCCTGATGTACGTGGGGTTCTTCGCCAGCGGCACCGTGCTCGCGGGTCAGGCCACGGCGCGGCTCACGCACACCGCAGACACGACGGGCATCATCGTCTTCGCGCTCGTCACGGGGGTCGTGGCGACGGTCGGCTACCGGGTCATCCACGTTCTCGGGCGGGTGGCGAGCGTGGTGTGCGCGCTCGCCTTCGTCTACCTGGGCATCCGGCTGTTCGACCAGGTCGACGTCGGGGCGCTGTTCTCGGACGCGCACTTCTCAGCACCGATGTTCCTGCTCGCGGTGTCGCTGGCGGCCTCCTGGCAGCTCGCCTTCGGACCGTACGTCGCCGACTACTCGCGCTATCTGCCGCGCACGACCAGCGGCAAGGCCACGTTCTGGTGGACGCTCGCGGGCTCCGCGCTCGGCTCGCAGTGGTCCATGGCGTTCGGTGTGCTGGTCGCGGCGAGCGCCGGGGACAGGTTCGTCGACAACCAGGTCGGGTACGTCGTCTCGCTCGGCGGAGCGGGACTCACGGCCTCGTTCTTCTACTTCGTGATCGCCCTCGGCAAGCTCACCGTCAACGTCCTCAACACGTACGGCGGCTTCATGTCGATGGTGACGGGGATCAGCGGGTTCCGCGGGCAGCGGGAGCTGTCGCGGCGCGGCCGGGCCGTCTACATCGGCACCATCATGGTCGCGGGCACGGTCGTCGCGCTCGCGGGCAAGGACAGCTTCCTGACCTCGTTCAAGGACTTCCTGCTGTTCCTGCTGACGTTCTTCACGCCGTGGTCCGCGATCAACCTGGTCGACTACTACCTGATCTCCCGCGAACGCTACGACCTCCCCGCCCTCTTCGACCCGGACGGCCGCTACGGCGCCTGGCGCTGGGACGCGCTCGTGGTGTACGCGGTCGGGCTGCTCGCCCAACTGCCGTTCCTGGCCACCGCCTTCTACACCGGCCCGCTCGTCGGACCGCTCGGCGGCGCGGACGTCTCATGGATCGTGGGGCTCGTGGTGCCCGCCGCCCTGTACTGGCTGCTCGCCCGGGGCCGGGCGAGTGACCGGCCGCCCGGCGAGAAGACGGAGGACAGCCCTGCCCCGTTGGGCGCCCCGGCTCCTTAGGGCCGGACCAGCGCGCGCACCTCGTCGTACGTGGGCGTCGGGCCGTCCGGGGCCCGGCCCGCCCGGAGGGCGGTGGCCGTCTCCAGGGCGGCGCCCAGCGCGCGCCGGTAGAGCAGCGAACCGAGGCTGACACGGCGCACACCGAGGTCGGCGAGGTGCGCGAGGGTGGGTCCCGTGGGCGAGTACAGGACGTTGAGGGGCACGTCGAAGCGGGCGGCGAGGGCGGCGATGCGGGCCGGGTCGGTGAGCCCGGGGACGAAGACGCCGTCGGCACCGGCCTCGCGGTAGGCCGCCAGGCGCCGCATGGTCTCCGCGGGGTCGCCGTCGCCCGACCAGTACGTGTCGGTACGGGCGTTGACGAACAGGCCGGGGGCGGCCGAGCGGACGGCGGCGATCTTCGCGGCGTGCCGGTCGGCGGGCCCGAGGGCGTCCTCCAGGTTGATCCCGACGGCGCCGACCGCCGCCAGCTCCCGGGCGAACTCCCCCACCTCGTCCGGGTCGTCGCTGAAGCCGTCCTCCGCGTCGACGGAGAGCAGGAAGGGTGCCGAGCCGAGGGTGAGCGCCAGCCGCAGCGTCTCGTCGCGGGTCGCCGACGCCCCGTCGGGCAGTCCGGCCGCCGCCGCGACGCCGAGGCTGGTCGTGCCGACGGCGCCGAAGCCCTGCCCGGCGAGGGCGTGCGCGGAGGCATGGTCCCAGGCGCACGGCAGCAGCAGCGGTTCACCGGCGCGGTGCAGGGCGGCGAAGGCGGTCGCGGTCACGCCCACGCTCACGCTCACGCTCACGAGAGGTCACCCACCGCGTCGGCGTAGTACACGGACTCCGCGAGGTGCGCGGCCAGTTCGCGAAAGCTCCAGCCCTCGCCCGGCGAGTGGTCGAGCTGCTCGTCGGTGAGCGCGTCGAGGCGGTTGGCCCAGATCCGGGCGAGCCGGGTGAGGCGGCTGCGGGCCTCGTCGAGGTCCTCGGCGGTGAAGGGCGCGCGGTCCGCGTCGGTGGTGATCAGGGAGGCGTGCCAGTGGTCGGGCTGCGTCTCCTCGCCCGCCAGGCGGGCCTCCAGCTCCGCGAGGTGGTCGACCAGGTGGTCGGCGACCCGCCGGACCGCCTTGTGCGGGGTGTAGACGCGGCCGTCGACGTGTGCGGGCCGCCCGTCCCAGCGGGTCCAGCCGGCGGCCAGGGTCAGGACGTGGTCGACCATGCCGGTGACGGCGTCGGCGGGTGCGGGTGCGGGTGCGGTGACGGTGTTCGTGTCGCTCATGTCCCGAACGTTAGGGGCCCGTTGCTTCGGCCACGGCCGAAGTGTTCCGGGGGATCGGGGGTATCCGGCCTGCACCGGACTTCCACATCCTCCCCGGAGAGGTGACATGGCGAGCGCAGACGGAGACGACGACCGGCCGCGGCCGCGGTGGCAGGACAGACTCTGGGCCATCGGTGGGATCGCGCTGGTCGTGGGCGTCGGGATACGACTGCTCATGAACGGCGCGTCGGCGTGGCCGTCGGCCGTGGTGGGCGCGGTGCCGGCCGCCGCCTGGCTCGTGTGGTGGGTACGCCGTCGGCGCGTGCGCGACGCCGGAGCGGTCGGTGCGCAACCGCAGGACGTGCCGGGCATGGAGCGGCAGATCCTCAAGGGCGGACCGGCGCCCCGGGACCCCGCGCGGCGGCGGGCGCTGGCGGCGCTGGTCGACTCGCGCCAGCAGCGGCTGCGGCGCAACCGCTGGTGGGCGTTCCCCACGCTGACGCTCACCTTCTTCGGTACGTCGGCCCTGTGGTTCGTCTCGGGTTCGGTCGGCGCCGGAAGCCTGATGCTCGGCCTGGCCATCGTGTTCATGGGCTGGCTGACCTGGTACCACCTCCGTTTCGACCGGCGTCTGTCGCAGATGCGCAGCCGGTTGCAGGACTGAGCGGCCCGAGGCCGGGCGTCAGGTCACCAGCCCGTGGCGGTAGGCGAAGACGACCGCCTGGACGCGGTCGCGCAGGTCGAGTTTGGTGAGGATGCGGGAGACGAAGGTCTTGACGGTCTCGGGGCTGATCACGAGGGCCGCGGCGATCTCGCCGTTGGACAGCCCGTCCGCGATCAGGCGCAGGACCTCCGTCTCCCGGGGGGTCAGCGGAATGTCCCGCGCGGTGCCCTCGGCGGGGCGGATCCGGGCCGCGTACCGGCCCACGAGGCGGCGCGTCACATCGGGGTCGAGCAGCGCCGCGCCCATGGCCACGGTGCGGATGCCGTGCAGCAGCCGGTCCGGCGGGGCGTCCTTGAGCAGGAAGCCGCTGGCGCCCGCGCGCAGCGCCTCGTAGACGTACTCGTCCAGGTTGAACGTCGTCACCACGAGCACCTTGACGGGGTGCGCCACCCCGGCACCGGCGAGCAGGCGGGTGGCTTCCAGGCCGTCGAGCACCGGCATGCGGATGTCCATCACCACGACGTCCGGGCGCAGTTCGCGGGCCAGGTCGACCCCGGTCTGCCCGTCCCCGCACTCGCCGACCACCTCGAGGTCGGGCTGGGCGTCGACGATCGTCGCGAGCCCGGTGCGGATGAGTGCCTGGTCGTCGCAGATCACGACCCGGATCGGCGCGCTCATGCCGTACTTCCCCCGCTCCCGCCGGGTATCCGGGCCCGGACGACGAAGCCGCCGTCCGCCGGACGGTCGGTGCTGAACTCGCCGCCCAGCACGTCGACCCGCTCCCGCAGGCCCGCCAGCCCCCGCCCGCTTCCGCCGGGGGACGCGGCCCCCGTGCCGGAGCCGTCCGTGCCGACCTCCACCGTGATCTCCCGTTCCCCGTGGCGCACCAGGACCGAGGTCCTGCCGCCGTGGTCGTACTTGAGGGCGTTGGTCAGCGCCTCCTGGACGACACGGTAGGCCACGAGGTCGGAGCTGCCGGTGGCCGCCGCCGGGGTGCCCTCCTCGGTGAACTCCACCGGCTGCCCGGCCCGTCGGGTCTGCTCGACCAGCGTGAGCACCCGGCCGACGGGTGGTGTCCTGGGCTCGGCGGTGCCGTGGTCGGGGTTGAGGAGGTCGAGCAGGTGCCGCAGGTCGGTGATGGCGCGGCGGCCGGTGTCGCTGACGGCGGCCAGGCTCTCGTCGAGCCGCTCGGGCGCGGCGGTCAGGTACCGGGCCGCCTCGGACTGCACGACCATCGCCGTCACGTGGTGGGTCACGACGTCGTGCAACTCGCGGGCGATGCGGGTCCGTTCGGCGTTGCGGGCGTCCTCGGCGACCCGGCTGCGGCGTTCGGCCTCCGCGGCCCGCGCGGAGCGCATCCACGCGCCGATGCCCCACGCCAGGGCGAGGATCAGGTAGAACGTCACGTACTCGATCAGCGTCTCGTCGCCGCCGCGCGCGTTCAGCCCGACGGCCATGGCCACGTACGCGAGGCTGGCGCCGACCTGCGTGGCACGCCGGTACTTGTCCTGGTGGGAGCCCGCGTTGATCAGCACGATGGGGAGCGCCGCGCCCGCGAAGAGGTGGTAGCCGCGCAGTTGGTCGAGGGCGAAGCCGAGCGAGACCAGGGCGAGGCAGAGGAGTGTCCACCGCCGGCGCACGGCCAGGGGGACGGACTGGAGAACGGCCGCCACCCCGGCGAGCGCGTCGGCGGGGCGGGTCGGCAGGCCGCCGATCTCCGTGCCCTGACCGCGGAGCGACGGCAGCAGCGACGCGACGAGCAGCAGTACCCCGAGCGGGAGGTCCCGGACCGTGACGTCGAGTCGACGCCACAGCTCCAGGACCCGTCGTCGATCGATCACCGGGGAAGTGTAGCGGCGGAGTTGACGCCCGCGGCCCGGCGCCGAGAGCCGAACGCCACGATGTTCCCGCGCCGGTGCGCCAGCCACAGGAACACCAGGGTCAGCAGCGCTCCGAAGCCCACCGAGTACACGCTGCCCTCCGGGCCGAAGTCGCCGCCGGTGAGCAGCTTCGGACCCGACATGGTGGCGGCCAGCAGGCCCTCGCTGTCGCCGTTGCCGGAGACGACGGTGCTGAAGACGCCGCCCGCGGCGAAGTTCCAGCCGAAGTGCACGCCGATCGTCAGCCACAGGTTGCGGGTGGCGGCGTACGCGGCGGCGAGCATGAAGCCGGCCTCGATGGCGATGGCGACGGCGCCCCACAGGGTGGCGTCCTCGTTCAGCAGGTGCGAGAGCCCGAACACCAGGCCGGTCAGCCCCAGCGCGAGGTAGGTGCCGATGTGCTCCTCGATGATCCGGAACAGCACCCCTCGGTAGACGACCTCCTCCGTCGCGGCGGCACCGGCCATGAAGCCGACCAGCCCGATCGCGCCCTGCACCGAGCCCAGACCGTCGACCTCGTAGTGCCCGGAGGTGTAGAGGTTCACGATGACGGCCGAGAACATCCCGGCACCGATCAGCGTGCCCCAGCCGAACTTGGCGCCGGCGCCCTCCAGGGCCACGTCCAGGGCCTGGCGGCGCTCGGTCCGCCGCACCACCCACCCGTACACGAACACCACCAGCGCGGCCGCCGTGAGTCCGACGACCAGGGTGAGCCAGTCGTTGTCCTTCACCGCGTTGATGGCGACGCCGCCCACGGCGTATGCCGCCAGCACGGCCAGGAACTGCCAGACAAACCTCACGGGAACTCCTCTGTCGGGCCCGTGACTTCGACGCCTCGGGCTGCTGCACCGGACGCTACGGATCCGGCGGCCGCAGATCGTCACCTCACGGTGGACACCTGGCCGTAGCTCGCTCGGGGGACAAGGACCCGCAACGCGGGGGTCAGGGCCGTAGCCTCGGCTGCATGACCAGCGACTTCGCCGACGCCCTCGCCTCCGGCCCGCTCGTGCTGGACGGCGGGCTGTCCAACCAGCTGGAGGCGGCCGGGCACGACCTGGGCGACGCGCTGTGGTCGGCCCGGCTGCTCGCCGAGGACCCCGAGGCGATCACGCGGGCCCACCTCGCCTACTTCGAGGCGGGCGCCGACGTGGTGATCACCTCCAGCTACCAGGCCACCTTCGAGGGCTTCGCCCGGCGCGGCATCGGGCGGGAGCGGGCCGCCGAACTGCTCGCGCTCAGCGTGGCCTCGGCCCGCGAGGCCGCCCGCCGGGCACGGCCGGCCCGCCCGGACCGCGCACGGTGGGTGGCGGCGTCGGCGGGCCCGTACGGGGCGATGCTCGCGGACGGATCCGAGTACCGGGGACGGTACGGGCTCGGCAGGGGCGAACTGGAGCGCTTCCACCGCCCCCGCCTGGAGGTGCTGGCCGCCGCACGGCCCGACGTCCTCGCGCTGGAGACGGTCCCGGACACCGACGAGGCGGCGGCGCTGCTGAGGGCGGTGCGCGGACTGGGCGTGCCCGCCTGGCTGTCGTACACGGTGGCCGGGGACCGCACCCGCGCCGGGCAGCCGCTGGACGAGGCCTTCGCCCTGGCCGCCGACGCGGAGGAGGTGATCGCGGTGGGCGTCAACTGCTGCTCCCCCGAGGACGTGTCCGGCGCGGTCGAGACCGCCGCCCGTGTCACCGGCAAACCGGTCGTCGCCTATCCCAACAGCGGAGAGACGTGGGACGCGAAGTCCCGTGGCTGGCGGGGGCGTTCGTCGTACCCGGCCGAGCGGGTACGGGACTGGCGGGAGCGCGGGGCGCGGCTGGTCGGCGGCTGCTGCCGGGTGGGCCCGGAGACGATCACGTCGATCGCGCGGGCCCTGCTCCGGGAGTGACCGGTACGGCGTGTGCCAAGATTGCCGTGAACAGGCGTTCGGGGGCGGCGAGGGGTTCGGCGGGGGGCACTGCATGGGACGCGGGGAGCGGACGCGACGCGGGGTGGCACCGGGGGTGGTGGCCGCCGCGGCGGTGGTCGGGGCGCTGTCCGTCGCCGCGCTCGCGCTGCGGCCCGCGGAGGGGCTGCTCCACTCCGGCCGGGGTCCGCTCGGTCACTGGGGTTTCGTGGCGATCGGGGCGTCCGTCGCCTGGACCTTCGGGGCCTGGACGGTCGTACAGCGTCTTCGCTCCCGTTTCGGCGCCGACCGCCGTTCGCTGCCGCCGGGTGAGGAGCGGCTGCGGGAAGCCGCCGCGCCCCTGCTGCTCACCGCGGCGGGCGGCATCGGCCTCCTGGCCCTGGTCCTGCACCGGTTCTCCACCGGCGGCAACACGACCGGCCCGCCCCCGCCCCTCGCGACGCGACCGGCGCCCTCACCGACCCTCCTGGTCACTCCCCCGCCCCGGCAGCCGCACGGTTCGACGGACCATTCCTCCCTGCCGCTGTACCTCGTGCTCGCGCTGCTGGCCGCGGTCGCCGTCGTGCTCGTCGTGGTGGCCGTCGTGCGGCGGCTGCGACGGTTCGGCCTGCGGGTGCCGCAGCGTCCGGGACCTGCGGGCACCGCCGCGCAGGACGACGACGCGCGGCTGCTGCTGTCCGCCGTGGACTCGGGCCGCCGCGCCCTGGCCGGCACGGATGACGACGCCCGGGCGGCCGTCATCGCCTGTTACGCCGCGATGGAGGACGCCCTCGCCGCGTCCGGTGTGCCGCGGCACGCCTCCGACAGCCCCGCCGACCTGCTCACCCGCGCCGCCGGTACGGGCTTCACCCCGGGTCCGGCCGCGCCGCGGCTCACCGCGCTGTTCCGCGAGGCCCGTTACTCCTCGCACCCGATGCACGACTCGCACCGGGAGGCCGCGGCGGACGCCCTGGAGGAGATCGCGTCCCTGCTCCGGGACCGTGACGCGGCCGCGGGCCGGGAGACAGGGCGGTGAACCGGCCCGTGGAGGAGACCTCGGTGGCGGAGACCTCGGGAGCGGAGACCTCGGTGGCGAAGACCTCGGTGACGAGAGCCTCGGGAGACGACATGCTCAGCCTGCCCCGGCTCGGGCTGCTCGGCGCCGCGGTCGCCGGCTCGGGCGTCCTGCTCGTCCTGCTCTTCGACGGCCCCGTGGCCGCCGGTGCCCTGGTGGCCCTGCTCGTCGCCGTGGCCGTGCTCGCCGCCCGGTACGTCGCCGGGGCGGGCGCCCTGGACTCCGCGTACCGCGACGAGGTGCGGCTGCTGCGGACCCGGGCCCCGGGCATGGGCGAGTGGCGGCGGAACGTGGGCACGTCCACCGGGCCCGACGGCGCCCTCTACTACCGCGCGGTGCTCCGCACCGAGCTGCGCCGCCTGTACGCGGCCGCGCTCGCCGAGCACCACCACGTGTCCCTGGAGCACCAGCCCGAGCGGGCCGCCGAGCTGGTCGGCCCCGAGCTGTGGCCGTGGCTGGGCCCCGTGCCACCGGGCACCGGACCCGACGGCGAGGTGCCCCTCGACGTGCTGCGCCGCCTCGTCGACCGCCTCGAAGCACTCGGCTCACCCCGCGCTCCCGGCACCCGCACCGTCAGCACCAGCACCAGCACCCGCACCCGCACCCGCACCCGCAACCCCCGTACCGGTAAGGACCAAGCGACGTGACGACTACCTCCACGCCCCAGCTCCGCACCGCCGAGCAGGTCGGCGAGCAGGCCGGTGCCGTACTGCGCGAGATCGGCCGTGCCGTCGTCGGCAAACCGGACGCCCTGGAACACGTGATGCTGGCCGTGCTGGCGGGCGGCCACGTCCTCGTCGAGGACCTGCCGGGACTCGGCAAGACGCTCCTCGCCCGGTCCTTCGCCACCACCCTCGGCCTGGACTTCCGCCGGATCCAGTTCACGCCCGACCTGCTGCCCTCCGACGTCACCGGGACGCCGCTGTACGACCAGCGCTCCGGCGAGATGGTGTTCCACCCCGGCCCGGTCTTCACACACCTGCTGCTCGCCGACGAGATCAACCGGACGCCCCCGAAGACCCAGGCCGCGCTGCTGGAGGCGATGGCCGAGTCGCAGGTGACCGTGGACGGCGAGACCCGGCCGCTCGCCGACCCCTTCCTGGTGATCGCGACCGCCAACCCGGTGGAGTACGAGGGCACGTACTCGCTGCCCGAGGCGCAGCTCGACCGGTTCCAGCTGCGGGTGCGCATGGGGTATCTGGCCGCGCGGGAGGAGCTGGCGATGCTGCGGGCCCGGATCGACCGGGCCGCGCCCGAGGCCGTACTGGAAAGGCTCGCCGGGCCGGACGACGTCGTGGCGTGGCGGGCCGTCGTGGAGCGGGTGGAGATCGACGACGACCTGCTGGAGTACGCCGTCGCGCTCGTCGGCGCGACCCGCGACCACCCGCAGATCAGCATCGGGGCCTCGCCGCGCGGCGGACTCGCCCTGGTCCAGCTCGCCCGCGCCCGCGCCGTGCTGGACGGCCGCGACTACGTGGTCCCGGAGGACGTCAAGGGCCTCGCGGTGCCCGCGCTGGCCCACCGGGTGTCGCTGCGGCCGGAGTTGTGGGTGCGCGAGATGTCCACGGACGACGTGCTGCGCGAGATAGTCGACGGCGTGGGTACGCCGACGACGCGGCGTACGGCCGCGGCGTCGTCGTGACCGCGCCCGCACCGCGCCCGGCACCGGCACCGGCTGTCGCGCCGGACCCCGTGCCCCGGCCGGGCCCGGCGGTGGTCCGTGCCCTGGAGGGGCGCACCGCCCCGACGCAGCCGCCGCCCCCGCCGGCCGGCGGCCCGCGGCCGAGCGAGCGCACCCTGCGCCTGCTGACCGTCGCGGTCGTGGCCCTGGCCGCCGCGCTGGTCACCGGCCGGGCGTGGCTGCTGGCACTCGCGGCGGCACCACTGGTCCTGCTCGCGCTGGCCCTGCCCCGCGTCCACGCCCGCCGCGTCGAGACGTCGACGACCGTCGAGCCGGGGCGCTGCTTCGAGGGCGACACGGTCACCCTCCGCATCGCGCTGGCCCACGACGGCGAGGCCGTGCGCCTGGACCCCGGTGTCACGCTCGGCCCCGGCCTGCGCCTGGACGAGGTCGTCGTCGGCCCGTCCACGGTGACGCTGCGGCACACGGCGCTGCACTGGGGCCGCTGGTCGCTCGGCCCGGTGGACGTCGACGTGTACGACCCCGGCGGCACCGTCCGGCGCACCGTGCGCGTCGAGGCGGCCGAGGTGGCGGTGTTCCCGCGCGCCACGCAGGCCCGGTTCACGCCGATCCCGGTACGGCTGCCGCAGCGGCTCGGCGAGCACGCCTCGCCGCAGTCCGGTGAGGGCGTCGAGGTCATCGGGGTGGGCCCCTGGGTCCCCGGGGAGCGGCAGCGGCGCATCCACTGGCCCTCGACGACCCGGCGCGGGGCCGTGCAGTTGCACCGGTTCGCGGCCGAGCGGGCCGCCGACACCGTGATGCTCGTCGACGCGTTCGGGGACGTCGTCGACCCGGGGACCGGGCTGTCGTCCCTGGACGAGACGGTGCGGGCCGCCGCCGGGCTCGCCCGGGCCTATCTGCGCACCCACGACCGGGTCGGGGTGGTCTCCACCGGCGGCACCACCAGGTGGCTGGCGCCGGGCACCGGGGACGCGGCGTTCTACCGCATCGTGGAGAGCGTCCTGGACGTCCGCAAGGACCGCGCCTTCGGCGGCGACGGGCTCGAACGGGTCCCGCCGCCCGCGCTCCCGGAGGGGGCCCTGGTGTACGTGTTCACGCCGCTCAGCGACGCACGGATCCTGGAAGTGCTGCGGGACCTCCAGGCGCGGGGGCGCCGCCCGGTCGTCGTGGAGATACCGAGCGGGGACCCGGTGGTGGAACCGGGCGACGAGGCGGGCGGGTTGGGGCTGCGGCTGTGGCGCGCGGAGCGCGACGCGATGCGGTTCGCGCTGCGGGACAGCGGGGTGCCGGTCCTGCGGCACACCGAGGGCGACTCACTGGATCTGGTGCTGGCGCCGCTGCTGGCGGGGCGGGTCGGCGGAAGGGGGCGCGCGGGATGACGGCGCTGGACGGGCGGGTCGGCCTCCGTGAGTACCTCGGCTACTGGATCGGCACCGTGCCGGTGCGGGTGCTGGGAGCGGCGGCCGTCGTGATGGCCTGGCGGCCGTGGGCGACGGTGGACACGGCCGGGGAGGCCGTGCCCTTGGTCTGCGCCCTCGCCTTCGCGCTGTGGGCGGCGCCCTCGCTGGACCGGCGGCCGTCGGTGGAGGCCGTCCGGTGGTCCCACCGGCTGCTGCGCCACCGCACGACGCTGCTGGCGTCGGGTGTCGTGGTCATCGCGGCCTTCAGGGAACCGGCCCGGTGGGAGGGCGCCTGTGTGGTCGCGCTGTTGGTGGCCTACCTGGTGACCAGTGAGACGTGGCCGTGGCGGTGGGGCCGCGGGAGTGCCCGGGTGTGGGGCGAGGCGGCCGCGGCGTGCGCGGGTGCGGGTGTGGTGGCGGCCGCGGCGGCGGTTCCGGTGTCCGGGACGGGCTCCGGGCTGGGGCGGCTGATCGCCGCCGCGGCAGTGGCGGGCCTGGCGGTGGCCGGCGGCGCGGTACTGCGGGCCCGGTGGCGGGGCGATGCCCCGAAGTCCCGCGCCCCGGGGAACTGAAGGGCAACGGAATTTCCCGTTCGGCATCGGGAGAATCCCCTTCACGAAACCGTGCGGACGGCGGCCCGTCAATTCGGTCGCAAGACATTCACACGCTGTCAATTTCCGGCCCAGCCCTCCATATGACGGCTGGTAGCGTGCCCAACGCTTCACCCCCACAGAACGAAGTAACCGATCTTTGGATTTCACTTCATGACTGGTACGCCAGAGGAAACCCCCACGAACACCTTCGCCCCCGGCGGACGGCGCAGGCATCGCAGGGCGAGAGTGAGCCGCGTCGGCGCACGCCGGGCCCTCGTGCTCGCGATGGCCGTGCCCGTGGCCTCCGCCACGCTGGCCGGAACCTCGGCCTTCGCCGCCGACGACAGCTCCCCGCGACCGCAGGGCATCTCGGTCGACGACCTCGCCGCCGACGACGCGCAGCTGGTCAAGAACCTCAACGAGCGCCTCGCCGACGAACGCCTGGGCAACGATGTCAGCGGCGTCGTGCTCGACGCCGACTCGGACACCGCCCTGTGGGACCACAACGGCTCCACCGCCCTCATGCCGGCCTCCAACGCCAAGCTCGCCACGGCCACCACGGCCCTGACGCTGCTGGGCGCGAACCACGAGTTCACCACCAAGGTCGTGTACGGCGAGGGCACCCTGACCCTCGTCGGCGGCGGGGACCGCACCCTCACGGGCGAGGACGTCGCCGCACTGGCCAAGACCGCCGCCGACGGCCTCAAGGCAGCCGGCCGCACCGACGTCCAGGTCCGGGTGGACGACAGCCTGTTCGCCGACCCGAGCCTCGCCGAGGGCTGGAACGAGGGCTACTACCCCACCGAGGTCGCGCCGGTCCGCTCCCTCGTCGTCGACGGCGCCGCCGTCCAGGACACCTCGATCGACGCGGGCAAGGTCTTCGCGAAGAAGCTCGCCGAACAGGGCGTCACCGTCACCGGCGAGGTGGGCCGCACGACGGCGAAGCAGTCCGACGTCCCGGTGGCCCAGCACAAGTCGGCGCCGCTGTCGGACATCGTCAAGAAGATGCTCAAGACCAGCGACAACAACATCGCCGAGACCCTGCTCCGCATGACGGCCGTGGAGCTGGGCAAGCCGGGCACCTTCGAGGCCGGTACCGCGCTGGTCCGCCAGGTGCTCAGCTCGTACGGCATCTCCCTCGACAACTTCGAGATGCACGACGGCAGCGGCCTCTCCCGCGCCGACCGCATCCCGGCCGCCACCCTCGCCCAGCTCCTCGACGCGATCACGGAGTCCCCCGCCCTGGGCTCGATCCTGGAGGGCCTGCCGATCTCCGGCGAGGCCGGTGCCAGCCTCGGCCCGGAGTGGGGACGCTTCGACGACCCCGACTCCGAGTGCGCCGTCGGCAAGGTGCACGCCAAGACCGGCACCCTCACCGGTGCCATCGCCCTCAGCGGGGTCACGCGGACCGACGACGGCGACTGGCGGATCTTCTCCTTCATCGAGAACAACTCGACGGCCGACCCGAGCGACATCAAGGACGCGATGGACGGCCTCGCCGCGACCGTGAACGGCTGCTGGGCCTGACCCGTCGCACGTGACGGAGCGTGGAGATCCGGTGAAGGTCCCCCAGGGCAGACGGGCGTGCCCCGTCAGTCCGCCGGGACGCCGCACTCGAACCACACGACCTTGCCGGGCTCCCGCTCCGCCACACCCCACTTGTCCGCCAGCTCCGACACCAGCAGCAGCCCGCGCCCGCCCTCGTCCGACCCGCCGGATTCCAGAGGCACCGCCGGCACACCGTCCCCGCTGTCGTGGACCTCGACGCGTACGCCGTCCCCGCAGGGCAGCAGCCACAGCCGCAGCAGGAATCCCCGGCCGGGCGGTACGCCGTGCAGCAGGGCGTTGGTCGCCAGTTCGCTGACGCACAGCACCACGTCGTCCGCGCGCCCGCGCACGCCCCAGTCCGCGAGCGTCTCCCTCGCGAACGCCCGCGCGGCGGGCACGGACCGGCGCTCACGACGGTAGAGGCGCTCACGCGGGGACGAGGGTGGAGTTTCACTGTTCACGTGACGAGGGTCACGCTCCGTGGTCATGATGGGACAGTGCGCATGGCCGTACAGCAGGGCTGTACGGGTGCGCGTTGGTGAACGTACGCGCGCGGGTGGGGAGTTCGACCTCATGGGTACGACGACACGGAGGAACGCCTCCGCGATGAAGATGGTGGGCGCGCTGCTCGCCCTCTACCGGCAGGCGGCGGGGCACACCCAACGGTCCCTGGGCGAGCGCTTCGTCATCGGCGAGCAGCAGATCGCCTCGATCGAACAGGGCCGACGCCCGCTGAAGCCGGATCTCGCCGAGCAGCTCGACGAACTCCTCCAGACCAAGGGGGCGTTGTCGATCGCGCTGAGCAAGATGCCGGAGGTGGGTCTGGTCCCGCTGTGGGCGGAGGAGTATCTGGACAGGGAGCGGGAGGCAATCGTCATCTCCTCCTACGAGAACCAGGTGTTGCCGGGGCTGCTCCAGACCGAGGGCTACGCCCGAGCGGTGTTCCGCAGCCGTATCCCGGCCCTTGAGGACGACGAAGTCGAACGTCACGCGACGGCTCGTGTCGAGCGCCAAGCTCTCTTCCACCGCAGGGTCCCGCCCATCACCTGCTTCGTCATCTGGGAGGCCGTGCTGCGGGACCACTTGGGCGGCAGAGCGGTGTTCCTGCAACAGGTTCGCCATCTGCGAGAGTGCTGCGAACTCCCGAATCTCGCGATTCAGGTCCTGCCGCTGGCACGCACCGCGCACGCGGCCCTCGACGGGCCGTTCGTGCTCCTGGAGACACCAGACCACCAACGGCTCGCCTACACGGAAACACAACGGGGTAGCCAACTGATCGCTGCTCCCGACGAGGTGGCCATCCTCACGCAGAGGTGTGCGATGCTGCGGTCACAGGCCCTCACCCCTGAGGACTCGAGGGACTTTCTGGACCGTCTGCTAGGAGACCAATGAGCAGCACCGCACTTCGGTGGTTCAAGTCGAGCTACAGCGGAAGCGACGGCGGCAACTGCATCGAAGTCGCCTACGAATGGCACAAGTCCAGCTACAGCGGCAGCGAAGGCGGCAACTGCGTGGAAGTAGCTCACGAGTGGAGCAAGTCGAGTTCCAGCGGCAGCGAAGGCGGCGAGTGCGTCGAGGTCGCCCAAGAACCCGCCGCCATCCACATCCGCGACTCCAAAGCCCCGCAGGGACACGTCACCGTCGGACCAGACGCCTGGGCCGCGTTCCTCGCGGCGCGGTGACGTCCGCCTTCCACAGGTCGTACTCGGCGTCCAGCGGGCCGTGGGCCGTGTGCGGGTCGCCGTCGCCGAAGACCCGCACGGGGTGGGTGGCGTCCCAGGACTCCCACCCGGGGTCTCCGGACTCGGCGAACCGCACCCACGCCCCGTGCATCGCGTCGGCCAGGGCCTGCGGCGCGCCCTCGCCCGCGAGCCTGCGTGCGTCGGGGCCGTCGCCGGAGTCGAAGACGAAGCCCAGCTCCAGGGCGTGGCAGGCGCCGAGGCCGGGGAGGTTGGACGGCCAGGCGAACTCGTAGAGGTGCGACGAGCCGGGCCGCGCGTCGGCAAGGCGCAGCATCGGGATGCGGAGCAGGTGGTCGGTGACCAGCTGGCCCACGGTCTCGGCGGCCCCCGCGTCGGGGCGCAGCGCGCGGTAGCCGCGGATCACCTCGTTGCCGCAGTGGCAGCGGGCGCGGGCACCCGCGAGGGCCACCGCGCCGAGCCGGTCGACGCGTTCGACGAGGCCGCCGGGGACGAGCCAGAGCCGGTACTCGTCGCGGGTCCAGCCCAGCATGAGGTCGACGCCGGGTGCCGCGTCGCCGTCGACGAGCGCCTCCAGCGGATCGCGGGGCAGCACGTCGCCGTCGACGACGAGGCCGAACCCGGGGCCGCCGAGTACGGGGCTGCTGAAGCGCCCCACCTCGGCCTGGGCGCGCAGCAGCTGGTCGCGATCGGCGGCGGCGAAGGCCTCGGCGGTGGCGGGGATCTTCAGCCGGGCGGCCATACGGCGGACCATGCGCCGCACCTTGTCGCGGTCGGAGGCCTCGGGTGCGCCGCTCTGGAGCACGGCCCGCCGGAACAGGCCCTGGGCCGCGGGCGCGGCGAGGAGCGCGCCGGTGCTGATGGCGCCGGCGGACTGGCCGGCGACGGTGACCCGGTCGGGGTCGCCGCCGAAGGCCGCGATGGAGTCCCGCACCCACTTCAGGGCGGCGATCTGGTCGCGCAGGCCGGCGTTGGCGGGGGCGTCCGGGAACAGGCCGTAGCCCTCCACACCCAGTCGGTAGTTGATCGACACGCAGACCACGCCGTCCCGGGCGAAGGTGCTGCCGTCGTAGACCGGTACGGCGGAGGAACCCCTGGTCAGCGCGCCGCCGTGCAGCCAGACCAGGACCGGCAGGCGGGCGCCGGGGCCGGGCCCGGGGGTCCAGACGTTGAGGTTGAGGCAGTCGTCGCCGGGGATCGCCGGATCGGACAGGTACCGGGCGAAGGCCTCGGAGTACGGCGGTTTCGGGGCCGTGGGGCCGAAGGAGCCCGCGTCGCGGACGCCGTCCCAGGGCTCGGGGGGCAGGGGCGGGCGGAAGCGGCCCGGTCCGAAGGGGGGCGCGGCGTAGGGGATGCCGCGAAAGACGGCGACACCGTGCTCGTACCTGCCGCGTACCGCGCCGTGAACCGTCCTGACCACGGGGTTCGTCCGGCCTGACCGCATGCGCTCACCAGCCCTTCGCCGCACTCTCGTACCGCTCAAGGCATAGCGCCGCGCGACCGGGGATCTATTCCGGCAGGCCCCGGTCGCCACGGCTGGGGGACAATGGAGACGACGCACGCGAGGCGCGACCGAGGAGGCTGCCGTGACGGACGCACCCGTAAGGATCGCCGAGGCCGACGGGCAGCACGTGGTACTGGCTTTCTCCGGAGACCTGGACGCGCCCGCGCTGGGCGTGCTGGAGGAGCTGCTCCTCGACCCGCGGCTGCGTGAGCCGGGGGCCTGGACCCTGGAGATGAGCGGCTTGAACCACATCGATCTGGCCTGCGCCTACGCGCTGCTGCGGACGGTGACGCGCACGCCGAAGCCGGTCGCCCTCACCGTCCGGGGTGCCCGCCCTGCCGTCCACCGGACGCTGCGGCAGGCCGGTCTGGACACGGTGGCGGCCTTCACGGCGTAGCGCACGCGCCGTCGCGATCAGGGTGTCCGTGCCGGACGGGGGCCGGTGGAGAGGACATGGTCGACGGCGGCGCCGAGGGTCTCGGTCTCGGCGACGAGGACGGGCTCGCCGGTGGGCAGGGCGCGTTCGACCGCGAGTCCGTTGAGGACGGTGAGCAGGAACCTGACGTTGCGGGTGTGGTCTCCCGGTGGCAGTGCGCCTTCCTCGGCGAGCACGGACAGCCAGAGTTCGACACGGCGCTCCGCCTCTCGCTCATGGCCGAGGTAGGCGGCGCGGACCTGTTCGGTCGGCTCGGGTTCGATGAAGGTCCGGTAGGTCGTGCCCCATGCGACGCGCGCGTCCTCGCCGGTGCCGAGCGGTGCGAGAACCTGCCGCAGGCAGTTCAGCAGCCGTTCGCGGGGCGGCAGTGTCCGGTCCCGGATCGGGTCGCCGGGCAGCAGGTGTTCGTAGATCCGCGCGAGCAAGCTGTCCTGCAGAGCGCGCTGGGTGGGGAAGTGGAACCTCAGCGAACCGGTGCTCACCCCCGCACGTGCGGCGACCGCGCGCACGCTCAGCTTCGCCGTCATGTCCTCGGCCATCATCTCCGCAGCGGCCTGGAGGATCTTCTCGCGTGTTTCCATGCTCCGCTCTCCCTCTCTTCTCCCAGCCCTCCCACTGTACTAGCACGCCGTACTAGTACGCCGTACTAGTGCAGTGTGCTAGCGTTTCTCTAACACGCTGTACTAGTGGGCTGGCGGCCGACGTCGCGGCCGATGCGCAGGAGGGGTGGACCATGACCTGGAAGCAGTGGGCGGCGTCGAAGCGCCTCAAGCCGGGAGACGGCAGGGAGCTGCAACGGTTCCGCTGGTACCAGCTCCCCCTGCGCTCCCTGTTCTGGCTACGGCTTCCCGGCGCCGGTGGGCACGCCCGCCTGCACGCCGTCGACGTACGGCACTGGGCGCGGTTGGACAACAGCAGGATCCGGGCGCACCTGTTCCTGGACGGCAGGCATGTGGCCGAGTCGAAACTGCCCGCGGTCTTCCCCGTCGACGGCGGCGTCATCGAGGTGGCGATGAGCAACTACGGCATCAGGCGCTGCCACTACCGCCCCTCGGGCGGACAGCCGCGTCAGCTCACGCCCGACCCGGCCTCGGCGGAGGGACGGCGGGCGCGCCTCGGTGCCGACCGTCCGGGACTGAGCCGGGCGATCGGCGCCGCATCGGTGGTGCTGCTGGTCATCGGTGTCGGCCTGAACCTGTTGCAGCTCGCCGAACCCGTCTCCCGCATTCCTCCCGTCATGCGGCGGGTCGGCACGTTCGAATCGCCGGTACACCTGCCGCTCTGGCTGAACCTCGCCCTGGGGGTCATGGCCGTTCTGGCGAGCATGGAGCGCGCGCTCCGCCTGCGGTACTCCTCGCTGCTCGACATGGCCGGTCACTGAACACGCGAACGACGAAAGGAAGATCAGCATGGTCCGGTCGAGGCCACGGCCCGCCGCCCGGTACGCGGCGGTGTTCGCCGCCGCCCTCATGGTCCTGACCGGGTGCTCGTCCGGCGCCTCGGGGCCGCGCGGCACGTCCGCGGGGGCCGCGTCGACATCCGTCCCGTCCCCGGACCCACCCACGTGGAAGGCGTGCGGGGACAACCTCGAATGCGCCACGATCAAGGTGCCGCAGGAATACACCGAGCCCGACGGCACGCAGATCCCGCTCGCGGTCATGCGGCACCGGGCCACCGATCCCGACCACCGCATCGGCACTCTGGTCTTCAACCCGGGCGGGCCCGGGGTCCCCGCCACCGAGACACTGCGCAATCTGCCCAAGACGGCCGGGACTCCCGGCGCCTTCTCGTCCGAGGTGCTCGCCAGATTCGACGTGATCGCGATGGACCCGCGCGGCGTCGGCGGATCGCAGGCCGTTCGCTGCCTGACCGACGAGCAGCGGGCCGACTTCGGCACTGCCTTCGACCCGGCCGTCCCCGGGGGCAGACCCCTGCCGCGGCTGCTGGCCGATGCCGCCGCGTTCACCGACGGCTGCGTCGAGCATCAGAGCAAGGCGTTCCTGGCCAGCCTGTCCACCGACAACGTGGCCCGCGACCTCGACCAGGTCCGCTCCGCGCTCGGCGAGGACGAGATCACGTACTACGGCCTGTCCTACGGCACCGTGGTCGGCCCGATGTACGCCACCCTGTTCCCGCACCGCGTCCGCCAGATGGTGCTCGACGCGCCCGTCGACACCGACCTGTGGTTCGGCGACTCCCTCGCCTTCCTCAACGACGTCGCCGTGGCGAGCGAACGGACGCTCGACGCCTGGTTCGAGACCTGCCGCACCGAGGGGACCGCGGTGTGCCCGTTCGGAGCGGGGGACCCGCAGTCGGCGTTCGACACCCTGATCGACACGCTGGAGGCGAAGCCGCTGAAGGCCGCACCCGCCGAGGGCACCGCCCCGGGCGGCGAACTCGACGGCGCCATGGCCCTGGAGGCCACCCGGGCACTGGCCGGCGACCAGCACACCTGGCCGCTGCTGACCTCGGCGTTGCTGGCCGCGCAGAGCGGCAACGGCGCACCCCTGTACACCCTGTGGAGCAGCGTCACAGTGTCCCCCTTCCCCGTCCCCACCGCGATGTTCGAAGCCCACACCGCGGTGCGCTGCGCCGACTGGCGGACACCGACCGGCATCGCCGCGCACAAGGCCGCGGCCGCCAAGGCCGTTGCCGAGGCCAAGCGGATCGGGACCCGGGCGGCCTACTCCGCGCTGAACTGCGCCCGGTGGCCCGCGCCGAACAAGGACCGCGTCACCGAGCCGCTCACGGGCGCCGGTTCGCCGCCGTCACTGGTGGTCGCGGGCCGGCTGGACCCCGTCACCCCGCATCACTGGGCCGAGAACATGACCCGAGTCCTGGACTCCGCGGTCCTGCTCACGCGTGAGGGAGTCGGACACGGCTCCTACGGCACCAACTCGTGTGTCGACAGCGCGGTCGACGCCGCCCTCATCCACGGCACCCACCCCGCCGACGGCACCGTGTGCGAGACGGACACGCCCGCCACCACCCGCCCCCTCGTCCCCGCGAACCGTTGAGCCACGCCAGGCCCTGGGTCAGCCGCCCACGTCCACGTGGTTGTCGGGGGCCCCGTCGCCGAACGGCGGCAGGTCGCCGCGCTCGACCGGCGTGGCGGGCGCCGGTTCGACGGAGGGCAGGAGGCGGTCGGTCTCGGCGGCGTCGGGGCGGTGGGCGGCGAGCGCGGCCGCGCGCAGGACGTCGCGCGGTACGGCGTCCTGCTCGGCGGAGACGCGTACGACGTGCCCCTCCTCGGGCAGCGCGTACTCGTGCCGTCCGGCCCCGGTGCGGTACCAGGCGCCACCGTCGCGTTCGCAGGTGGTGTGCTCGCCGGACATGTCGCCGACGGGCTGCTCGGGGCAGGTGCCGGCGGTGATCGTGCCCCGGTCGACGGCGAGCCGCAGCAGCGCGTTGGTCTCGCCGTCGACCCAGGTGGCGGAGAAGCCGTCGTCGCCGAGGACCCCGACGGACTGCTGGGCGAGGGTGAAACCGGGGGCCTCGGTGACGTAGACCAGTTCGGGGGCCACGCCCATCGCCTGGGCGCGGGAGGCGAGTTCGCCGGTGTCGGGGGCCGCGGCCGGGGCGGCGGCGGAGGCGGGGCCGGACGGACCGGGGCCGCCCGCCTTCTCGGAGCCGCAGGCGGTGAGCAGCAGCGGGGCCAGCACCAGCACCGGCAGGACACGCGCGTGACGAATCATGCGGCCATCCTGCCGTACGGGTGTTCGCCCCGGGGGCGACTTCGGTGGGGCCTGGTCCAGCCTGGCCGCGCCCCGAGCAGCCTGTGCGGCATCCGTATGCTCCCGGGCATGAGACTCTTCCGGTCGCGCCGCCGAAGCGACGCCGAACGAATGACGGGAACACCGGTGGCCGATGCCAAGGCCCTTTATGAGGCCGGGCGTTACGCCGAGGCGGAAGCCGAAGCCCGGACCGTGAGCCGATCGCGGCCGCGCGACGACGTGTACGGAGCCGTGGCGCTGAACATCGCCGCGCTCGCGACGGGTGCCCAAGGCCGCCACACCGAGGCTCTCGCCACCTATGACGAAGCGCTGCCCGTCTTCGGCAGGATATTCGGAGCCGATCACTGGCTGACGTTGAAGCTGCGCTCGGACCGCGCCCAGCAGATGATCTCGCTGGGCCGGCACGCCGAGTGCGAGGCGGAATGTGCCGCCGTCGCCCGGGCCGCGGTGCGCGGTACCGGCCCGGAGATGGCACGCCTGGCAGCGGCCGCCCGAAACGGACAGGTCTTCGCCCTCAACGCGCAGGGGCGGCACCAGGAGGCGGAGGCGCTCGCCCGCGAGGCCCTGGCCGCCCATCGCGAGCGTGACCGGATGTCCTTGGTGCTGCGACTCGGTCTGGCTCGCAGCCTGAGCGGCCAAGCCCGCCACGAAGACGCCCTCACCGAGGCACGGGGCGCCGAAAAGCTGCACCGCTCGCTTCCCGACCACCAGCGCCTTCCAGAAACGGGCGCCGTCGAACTGGCCTTCGCCACTGCCCAGTTCGGGTTGGGACGCGTTCCCGATGCCCGTCGTCGGGCCGCAGTCGCTCACGATGCCTGCCTGGCCTCCTTCGGCCCGGACCACCGCCGCACCGCCGAAGCCCGAACGCTGCTCGAGCGCATCGACGGCACTCGACCGTAGGCCGCGGCCCCCACCGGGCGGACGATACGGGGCCACCCCAGTCAACGGCCCAGAACGTCTCCGAGTAGACGAAAACACCCGTCATCCACGGCTCGTTCACCCGACCTGACGAAGCCGTACTAGGGCTGGTGGGCGGCGGCGTCCTTCGTCAGCTTCACGGCCTGGCGCAGGCTGAGTCCGGGGGCCGCCTCGCGCAGGGTCTTGACGGCCCGGACGGAGTCGACGGGACCCTCGTGGCCGGCCGCGGCGAGGCGTTCGTGCACCCAGCGGGCGAGCAGTGCGGCGTCGGGCTCCGCGGCGGCCTGCTCGACCAGGGCGGCGGCGCGCTCCAGTCCGGGCCGTTCCTCCGGCGTCGCCTCGGCGAGCGCCTGACGGATGCGGTGGGCGACGACGTCCGTGTCGCGCAGGACGAGGACGTTGAGTTCCGGTGGGGCGAGTCGTCCGAACATGCAGCCATGATCGACGGGACACCCCGTGCCGTTCAACGGACTTGAGGAGCATCTGAGGCGCGCGGCGGCCGGGTGTCCGTTTTCTTCAAGACCGGGCTCGCACGCCCCGTCTACGGTGAGCCCATGACCGCACGATTCGACGCCATCGGCCTCATCGTCTCCGACATGGCCGCCTCCGTGACCTTCTACCGCCGGCTCGGCTTCGCCTTCCCCGAGGGCTCCGAAGGACAGCCGCACGCCGAGGCCCCACTGCCGGGCGGCATCCGGCTGCTCCTGGACACCGAGGACTCCGTCCGTTCCTTCACCCCCGGCTGGCAGCCGCCGGCCGGTGGCGGGCGGCACTCCCTCGCCCTGCTGTGCGACACACCCGCGGAGGTGGACGCCTGCTACGCGGAGCTGACGGGCGCCGGGTGCAAGGGCGAGCGCGAGCCCTGGGACGCCCCCTGGGGACAGCGGTACGCCGTCGTCAACGACCCGGACGGCCACGGCGTCGACCTGTTCGCACCACTGGCTTGACCCTGTTGGCGCCCTCTCCCGGCAGGCACACCGACAGAAGTCCTGATCGCACGCAATTTCTCGTTTACGAGCACATCTTCCGTCGCGAGCCGAGCGCCGTCGCGGCGAAGGACGGGACCGTTGTCTGGGACAACGACACCTACGCGTTTCTCGATGGGGACGCTCCTGGGACCGTGAATCCGAGTTTGCGCAGAGAAGGTCGCGCACCTCACTCCCCCGATGTTGTTCGACGCGCTCGCACTCCCGGCCCTCGCCGCCGGCAACGTGACACCAGCCGCCCTGGCAGCAGCCGGTAGCAACGCCACCGGCGACACCTCGGTCCGCGACCGCCTCGCCGCCGTACTCGATCCCGGCGATCAGAACTTCCCCATCGTCACCCCCTGATGCCCGGCGTGACACGCCGTCTCTCAGCCCCTCCTGATCAGCATCCCCGAAAACGTCGGGCAACGCGGCTCTGTAATGCCCGAGTAACGCCGCCCGCCTAGCGTCCGGGCTCCCCCGTTTCGTCCCTGGAGGAGCACCCAGATGCACCTGTCCCGATCGCGCCGGCGGAGAACCGCCGCATGGGCGGCAGCAGCGCTCACCGTCACGGGCCTGCTGATCGGCCCTCCGTCCGCGGCCGCCGCCGGTGGCCCGGCCGCTCCGGTCGACTCCGCCCTGCTGAAGGCCGTGGACAAGGGCGGCGAGAGTTCGTTCTTCGTCGTCCTCAAGGGCAAGGCCGACCTCACCCCCGCCAAGCGCAAGCGCGGCCATGCCGCGCGGACGGAGTCCGCGTTCAACGAGCTGAAGACGAAGGCCCACGAGAGCCAGCAGTCGCTGAACAGCTTCCTCGACAAGAAGAAGGTCGGCCACCAGGACTTCTGGATCGCCAACGCGGTCAGGGTCACGGGGGGCCAGGACCTCGTCGAGCAGTTGGCGAAGCGCTCGGACGTGGCGCGCATCGTCAAGGAGCAGCACTACAAGCTCGACGACATCGAGTCGAAGCCCACCGAGGCCCAGACGAAGGCGGCGGTCAAGGCCGCGGCCGAGGAGGTCGGCACCCCCGAGTGGGGCGTCGGGGACATCAAGGCCGACCGGGTCTGGGACGAGTACGAGGATCGCGGCGAGGGCATCGTCATCGCCAACATCGACTCCGGCGTCCAGTACGACCACCCGGACCTGGTCGACAACTACCGGGGCAACAACGGCGACGGCTCCTTCACCCACGACTACAACTGGTTCGACGCCAGCGGTCAGTGCCCCACCGACGCCCCCTGCGACAACAACGGCCACGGCACGCACACCATGGGCACCATGGTCGGCGAGAACGGCGTCGGTGTCGCCCCGAACGCGACCTGGATCGCGGCCAAGGGCTGCGAGACGGACGAGTGCTCGGACGGGTCGCTGCTCGCGGCCGGCCAGTGGATTCTCGCGCCGACGGACGCGAACGGGAAGAACCCGCGCCCGGGCCTCGCCCCGAACATCGTCAACAACTCCTGGGGCGGCGGCGACACGACGTTCTACCAGGACATCGTCGAGGCGTGGAACGCGGCCGGGATCTTCGAGGCGTTCGCCTCCGGCAACGACGGCGACGGGAAAACCTGCTCCACGGGCCACGCTCCCGGTTCGCAGGCCCCCTCCTACGGCGTCGGCGCCTACGACTCCAGCGGCAGGATCGCCGACTTCTCCGGCTTCGGCCCGTCGCTCGTCGACGGCTCCATGAAGCCGAACATCTCGGCGCCCGGCGTCGACGTCCGCTCCACCTGGCCGGGCAACTCGTACAACACGATCTCCGGTACGTCGATGGCGACCCCGCACGTCGCCGGTGCGGTGGCCCTGCTGTGGTCCGCGGCCCCCTCGCTCATCGGTGACATCGACACCACCCGCGCGCTCCTCGACGACGGCGCGGTCGACGTGGACGACACCCACTGCGGCGGCACCGCCGACGCCAACAACGTCTGGGGCGAGGGCAGGCTCGACATCTTCGCCTCCGTCGACAAGGCCCCGCACACCGCCGCGACGATGACCGGCCAGGTCACCGACAAGGCCACCGGCGCCGCCCTGACCGGCATCACCGTGCAAGCCACCGGTGCCACCGGAACCCGCGCGGTCAGCACCATCGACGGCGGCTCCTACCGGCTGACCCTGGCCCCGGGCACGTACTCCTTCACGCTCAGCGGTTACGGCTACGCCCCGGCCAGCGTCTCCGGCGTCGAGGTCACCACCGGCCAGCGTCTCAGCAAGGACTTCTCACTCGACGCGGTGCCCGCGCACAAGGTCTCCGGCAAGATCCTCGATGTCCGGGGCCGCCCGCTCGCCAAGGCCTCCGTCCAGATCAGTGGCTCCCCGGTCCCGGCGGTCACCACCGGCACCGACGGCACCTACACCCTGCCGACCGTCGCCGAGGGCACCTACACCCTGAGCGTGGCGCCGGCCGCCCCGGTCCTGTGCAACGGCAACTCGCGCGGCTCGCTGACCGTCGACGACGACGAGACCGCCGACGTCAGGCTCCCGAACCGCACCGACGCGTACGGCAACACCTGCGCCCCGGCCGCGTACTCCTGGATCAAGGGCTCCACCAAGGTGGCTCTCTCCGGTGACGAGGACGCCAAGACGGTCGCGCTGCCCTTCCCGGTCAAGCTGTACGGCGTCCCGTACACCAGCGCCTCCGTCACCACGAACGGTCTGATCAACTTCCTGGAGCCGCGCATCGGCGACTACGCCAACACCGCGCTCCCCTCGGCCGCCCGGCCGAACGGCACCGTCGCCGCCCTCTGGGACGACCTGGTCCTCGACAAGAAGTCCAGCGTGCAGACCGCGGTGAAGGGCGCGAAGGGCAACCGCGCCTTCGCCATCGTCTGGAACAACGCCGCCTATGCCGACGGCACGGCCGGCCGCGCCACCTTCGAGGCCGTCTTCGACGAGGCCACCGGCTCGGTCACCCTCCAGTACAAGTCCGTTGCCGACCGCGGCGCGGGCGCGACGGTCGGCATCGAGAACCAGACCGGTGACGACGCCCTCCAGTACTCCTTCGACCAGTCGGTGCTCACCGCCGGCTCGGCCGTCCACATCGCGCAGGAAGTCAAGTGATGAGAGCCCACACCTCACGGCGCGCCCTGCGGCTCGCCTCCGGACTGGTCGCGGCCGGCCTGGCGCTCACCGCCGCCCCGCACGCCCTCGCCGCCGACAGCGGTGACTCCCACGGCATGCGCCTGACCGCCGCTCAGGCGAAGAAGCTGTCGGACCGCCTCCAGGTCGACCTGTACGGGGACGACGCGGCCGACACCACCAAGGATTCCTCAACCGGCTCCGCGAAGGACAGCGGCACCGACGGCGCCTCCAACGTCACCCTGACGCAGAAGTCGACCGTCGAGGGCGTGCGGGGCTTCGGCGCCACCGTGCCCGTCGGCAACAAGAGGGGCGACTACTTCACCCTGCACAGCCTGGGCCACGTCGCGCGCACCACCGCCGACGGCACCGAGCAGTGGAGCCGGGACAACACGTCCCTGTACGCGGACTGGGGCATCAAGCCACTGCGCGTGTGGGACACCGAGCTGTACCCGCCGCGCGTGCTCATGGGCTACAACGCCGTCAGCCCGTTCACCCCCGCCTCCGACCAGGGCCACGACAGCGGAGACCTGTCCGGTGACGGCGTGCCCGACGTCGTCTTCGCGGCGAGCGTGGGCGACAACCCGCCCACCGGAGTCCGCATACCGGGTACCACGATGACCTCCGGCACGGTCGTCACCGTCCTCGACGGCAAGACCGGCAGGACGCTCTGGTCGAAGGTGTACGCGTTCGCCACCCTCGTCAAGATCGTCGACGGCACCCTGCTGGTCGGCGACGCACCCCGGCAGAACGACAGCGCTCCGGCCGCCGCCACCGCCAAGTTGACCGGCACACGCTTCTCGTACGCCGACGGCGAGCTGACCGAGTCCAGCACCTGGACGTACGACACGGAAGAGGTCCAGCCGGCCACCTGGGGGGCGATCGAGGACCTCGGCAACGGGAAGGTCGCCGCCACGTGGGACCTGCGCAAGACGGACATCACCACCCCGCGCGGTCGCACCCTCGTCCTCGACACCGGCGACGGCTCCGTCGTCTGGCAGAAGGACAGCGCGCTCTACGGGCGCCAGCTGCGCCTGGACGCCGGCCGCAACCAACTCGTCGCGCTGGAGCAGGCCGACCCCAACGACGAGATCCGCTACGAGGTCGCCGCGTACGACCTCGGTGACGGCCGCCGCACCACGCTGGACAGCCGCGTCAACGTGCTCCCCACCGCCTTCACCGTCGGCGACCTGACCGGCAACAAGAAGGTCGAGTACGCGGTCAGCGAGTCCTCCCTCACCGACAACCTGTACGTGAACGCCGCCACAATCCGGGTCCTGGACGGTTCGGACCCCGAGACCGCGCTGTGGCAGCACACCACCAAGCGGGACCCGGACAACCCGGAGAACGGCCCCAGCACCTGGCGGCTCGACGTCGTCGACAAGCAGCTGGTCGCCGCCGCGCAGGACGACGCCGACATGGGCACCTCCCGCAACGTCAGCGGGCGGTACGGGTCGCTGACGGTCTTCTCCGGCAAGGGGAAAGTGCGCTGGCAGACCAAGGGCGCCACCGCGTCTCCCCTCTTCCAGGACATCTTCAAGGACAAGAGGGGCCGGCACATCCGCGTCGTCGACGGCGACCAGAACGTCCGCACGTACGACTTCGCCGGCGGCACGCAGCAGCGGCTGACACCCCTTCAGGGCGACATGTCCTACGCGCAGGCCGTGGACGTCGACGGTGACAAGAAGCCGGACTTCGTGGGCGGCGGCAACTCCAACGGCCTGTTCGCCTACTCGGGCACCTCGCTGGTCGACGGCGAGCCGAAGAAGCTGTGGCAGGCCACCCTGCCCGGCGCGGTGCACCGCATCGAGACCGCGGACGTCACCGGCGACAGGAACCCGGAGATCGTCGTCGCCGCGGACAGCGCCGTCGTCGTCCTGAACCCGCGGACCGGCGAGATCCTGAAGACCATCGACGGCGGCGGCCGGTTCGTGCGGTCCGTCGTGCTCGCGGACGTCGACGGCGACAGGAAGGCCGACGTCCTCGTCCCGACCGACGCCCTGCGCGCCTACAAGGGCAACGGCAAGGCGCTGTGGACGTACTCCGCGCCCGAGAGCGCCGGTGACGTCCTGTTCTCCGACCCCTCGACGGCCGACGGCAACGTGTACGCGCAGTACACCGGCGCCGACTCCCTCGGCCTCGACGCCCCCGCCATGAAGGCCGTCCAGCTGGACGCGAAGACCGGGGCGCTGGGCTGGGCCCAGGAGCCGAAGGCGCCCGCCGGCTCCCAGGACGGCCGGCTGCACGGCGGGATCCTCGACCGCGCGGTGTACGCCTCGCCCGAGATCCCGTACGCCGACGGACACGCCGTCGTATACACCTGGATCGCGTGGACACCGGCGGGGGTCAGCGGGGCCGACGCCTTCAGCCCGCACAACGTCATGGAGATCCGCGACGGCCGCACCGGTGAACTGCTGCACAGCACCGTCATGGGAGGGCTGTGGACCCACAACAACTACTTCGCCGGTGACGGCGTCCTGCTGCAGGCCGGCACGTCCGCGCTCCGCACCTTCGCGGCCGACGGCGAGGACCACACCGTGTTCCTGACGCCCGCCAGCGCAGTCGGCGGATGGCTGACCGGCCCCGGTGGCCAGAAGCTGGTCGGCACCGGTGTCCAGGGCGGCTTCTACCTGTGGGACCCGAACCTGGTGGGGACCGACGCCCTCTACCCGCCCGCGCTGGGACGGACCCCGGGGTACAGCGCGGCGCGCAACTACCTCGCCGCCGACTTCGACGGTGACGGGACCGACGAGGTCGTCCTGCTCAACTTCGACGACCGGGGCGCGGACCAGACCGCCGAGCAGCTCGGCGGACGCTACCTCATCCAGAACGACGGGACTCCGAAGATGATCGCCTTCAAGCTCTCCTGAGCCCGTCCCACCGCGTGGTCCGAGGACCCTCCGGGCACTGCCCGGAGGGTCCTCGACGTGTCCGGTTACAGTGGCGCCCTCATGAACGCGCGCCAGACAGCGGGCAACGACCCGGCAGCACCACTGCTCCTCATACGCCTTCTCGGTGGCTTCGACGTCACCCGTGACGGCGGGCCCGAGCCCGTCGCGCGGTGGCCGAGAACGACCGCCCAGGCGCTGGTGAAGCTGCTGGCGGTGTCCCCCGGGCACCGGCTCCATCGTGAGCAGCTCATGGAGGTCTGCTGGCCGGACACCGACGCGCAGGCCGCCCAGGGCAGTCTGCGCGTCGCCCTGCACGCCGCACGCCGGGCCCTGGAACCCGAGCTGGCCCCGCGCGCAGCGTCCTCCTACCTCGTCTCGAACGGGGCCCTGCTCTCCCTCGATCCCCATACGGTGTGGATCGACGCGGACCACGCGCAGGAAGCCGCGCAGGCCGCCCTGACCGCCGGCGACCCGGACGCGATCGCCCGGGCGCTGGAGCTGTTCTCCGGTGAACTGCTGCCCGAGGACCGCTACGCCGACTGGGCCGAGGTCCGCCGCTCCGAGCTGGCCGCGCTCAGGGAGAAGCTGCTCCTGGGGCTCGCCTCGGCCCACCTGGAGGCGGGCGCGGCCGACGAGGCGGTCGCCGTCGCCGAGCAGGTGCTCGCGACGAGCCCGGCCGAGGAGCTGGCACACCAGGTGCTCGTCGACGCGTTCACCCGGAAGGGACTGCGGCGGCGCGCGGTACGGCAGTACCACGCCTGCCGGTCCGCGCTCGCCGCGGAGCTGGGTGTGCGACCGGGCCCGGAGACCGAGCGCCTGCACCGGGCCGCGCTGGCGGCGGCACCGCCCGTCCGGCTCCCGTCCGCACCTTCGCTCCCCACCTCTCTGCGGGCCCCGGCCGCCACCCCGTTGCGCGGGCGCGAGGCCGTGCTCGGCCGGCTGCTCGCGACGGACGGCTCCGCCGTCGTCACGGTACTCACCGGTGAGGCCGGGGTCGGCAAGACCCGGCTGGTCGCCGAGGTGGCCCGGCAGGCGGCGACGCTCGGCACCGCCGTCCTGTGGGGCGGCGGCCACGACGCGGAAGGACACACCCCGTACGGGGCCTTCGCCGAGGCCCTGGACGGCTGGCTGGCCGAGCACGACGAGGCGGAACGCGCCCGCGTCGGCGGGGAGTACCCGGAACTGGCCGCGTTCCTGCCCGCTCTGGGCCGGGTGCGGGCGGGCTCCGAGCGCAGTCCCGAGGAGGAGCGGGACCGCCTCTTCCGCGCCACGGCGGGCCTGCTCGGCGAGCTGGCCTCCGTGCAACCGGTGCTGGTCGTGCTCGACGACCTCCACGCGGCGGACCTGGGCTCCTTCCAGCTGCTGAGCCACCTGTCCCGGCGGGCGGCGCAGGCGGACGGCCAGCGTTTCCTCGTCACGTACCGCGAGGAGGAGATACCCGACGGCGATCCGCGCCGCACCGGCCTGTCCTCTCTGTTCCGCCAGGGCCTGGCCACCCGCGAGGACGTGCCGCGCCTGGACCGGGCGGCATGCCTCGCCGTCGTGCGCGACACGGTGGAGGTCACGGCCGCCCGCGCCTCGGACACCCCGGCCAGAGTCTGGGAACTGTCCCTCGGCAACCCGCTGTTCGCCGTCGAGCTGGCCCACGGGATGGCCGAGGGCGCCGGCACCGTGGCACCGGACGGGGTGCGGCAGCTGGTCACGGACCGACTGGCGCGGCTCGACCACGACGCCCGGAGAATCGTCGAGGCGCTGTCCGTGGCCGGGCCCGAGACATCGTTGTCAGAACTGCTCGACGTCGCCGCGCACGGGCTGCACCCCGCCGTCACCGGGGGCGCCGCCACCGACGCGCTGGAACGGGCCATGGCCGCCTCGCTCATCGAGGAGCGGGACATCGTGGTGGGCGGGCAGCACGAGGCGGGGCTGACCTTTCGCCACCCGCTGGTCCGCCTCACCTGCTACGAGACGCTCTCCGGCGTCCGCCGCAGGCAGTTGCACGGCGCGTTCGCGCAGGCGGTCCTCCACCGCCGCCCCGACGCCGTGGACACCCTCGCCTCCCACTTCACGCGCGCCGACGACCCGCGCGCCGCCGAGTATCTGCGCCGCGCCGCCGCCCGGGCCGCCGCGCTCTTCGCCAACGACACCGCCGACCGCTACTACCGCGACCTGGTCGCGCGGCTGGACGTGGACGCCGCCCGCGCCCGCCTCGCCCACAGCCAGGTGCTGCGCCGCATGGGCAACTTCGCCCAGGCGGCCGAGGTACTGCGCCTCGCACTCGAGGAGTTCGTCCGACGCGGCGACCACGAGGACGTCGTGCTCACCGCCGCCTGGCTCGCCGACACCCTGGGCCGCAGCGGCCTGCCCGACGCCGGCCGGCAGGTGCTGGCCGCGCACCCGGTGACAGCGGACACCCCACCGGAACCGGCCGCCGGCCACTACTTGGCCCAGGCGGTGCTGTGCCGCATCCAGGGGCGTTACGAGGACGCCCAGCCGGCCGCCGGGCGGGCCCTGGCCGCCGCACTGCGGGTACCAGGGAAGCCGGGGGAGGGGCTGTTGGCCCGGGTCCACTCGCTGCGGGCCAGCGTCCTCGGGCTCAGCGGGCGGCTGGACGAGGCCCGCGAGGCGGCCGACCTGGCGCTGGCCCCGGCCGAGGCCTACGGGGACCCGACCCTGCTCGGCTCGGTGCTCTCGACCCTGCGGGAGAATGAGCGGCGGAGCGGCCGGCTGCGTGCGGCCGTAACCACCGGGCAGCGGGCCCTCGATCTCGTCGAGCAGTCGGGCGACCTGGCCGGGGCCGCCTTCGAACAAGCCAATCTTGCCGAACTGTGGCTGCTGCTGGAGGAGTTCGACACCGCGCGCACGCTCGCCGAGGCCGCGGTGGCGGGCGCCCAGCAAGACGACGCCTGGTGCCTTCCGTACACCCTGGCGGCCCTCGCACTGGTCCGGATGCGCACCGGGGGCGCCCGGGACGCCACCGCCCTGCTGGACCGGGCGCAGTCGTCGCCAGGACTCGTGGACCGGCAGGCGGGCCACGAGGTGCGGGCGGCCCGCACCGAACTCTCCCTGCGTGAAGGGCTCCCGGACCACGCGCAGCGCGCCCTGGAAGGCCACGAGCGGGACGTGCCGGTGCTCGCGGCCTGGGCGGAGCTGCACCGCGGCAGGGCGGAATCGGCGCGGCGGCTGGCCGGTGCGGAGGTCGACCGGGCCGCCCGCACGGGCGAGCGCATCGCGGAGGTGGACGCACGAACGGTCCTGGCCCTCGCCCTGTTCCGGCTCGGCGACGGCGAGGCCGCCCGGCATGCGCTGACACGTGCGGACGACCTGGCACGGGCGATGCCCTACCCGATGGGCATGACCCACACGGCCGAGGTGCGCCGGCTCATGGAGACGGAGCCGGACGCCCCGTAGGTGGTCAGCCGGACGCAAGGTCCGACGGCCTAGCCACGCAGCAGCTCACCGGGGGTCGCACCCGCCAACTCGCGCACGTCGCGCGCCAGATGGGCCTGGTCCGCGTAGCCGGTCAGGGCGGCCGTCTCGGCGAGGGGTGTGCCGTCCCTGGCCAGGGTGAGGGCCCGTTGCAGTCGCCGTACGCGGGCCAGCGTCTTGGGGCCGTAGCCGAAGGCGGCCAGCGAGCGGCGGTGCAGCGTGCGGGCTCCGATGCCGAGGGCGTCGGCGGTGGCGGCGACCGGGCGGCCCGCGTCGAGGGCGGCGACGATCCGGACCAGCAGCGGGTCGGGCGGCCCGGTCTCGGCGGCGCGGGACAGCGCGGCGTCCTCCAGGCCGGTCGCCGGGTCGGGGGCCGCGTTCACCCGGGCGGTGAGGTGCCGTGCGCGGGCGGCGGGCCAGAGGTCGGAGAGGTGGACGCGCCGGTCGCGCAGTGCGTCGGCGGGGACGCCGAGGAGGGCGGGCGCGGTGCCGGGGTAGAAGCGGACGCCGGCCCAGGGGCCCGGGGCGCCCTCGGTCACGTAGGCGTGGGTGTCGGGGCCCGCGACCAGCAGCCGTCCGTCGTGCCAGAGCAGATCCATGCAGCCGTCGGGCAGGATGCGCCCGGGGCCGGACCCGGCCGGGGTGTTGGTCCACACCATCGCCCCGGTCAACCGGGACACCCGCTCCACGTACACGCGTGCCAGGTTACGCCGCCCCAGCCGCGGGCAGCCGCCCCAGCTGCGGGCAATCGCCGTAGCTGCGGGCAGTCGTGCCGCTGGGGCGGCACGGGTGGGCGCAGCGGCACCCCGCACCGCCGGGCAGCGCACCCCCTGGCCGGCACCGGCCCCGCACCGGAGCCGGGCCCCCGCTCAGGTCCGGTACTCCTGCGGGCTGACCCCGTACTCCCGCTTGAACGCCGCGGACAGCGCGAACGCGCTCCCGTAGCCGACCCGGCGGGCGATCGCGCCGAGGGTGTCCTCGCCGTCCCGCAGCCGGTCGGCGGCCAGGGCGAGGCGCCAGCCGGTGAGGTACGCCATGGGCGGTTCGCCGACCAGGTCGGTGAAGCGGCGGGCGAGCGCGGCGCGCGAGACGCCGGTCTTGGCGGCGAGCGACGCGACCGTCCACGGGTGCGCCGGGTCGTCCTGGAGCAGCCGCAGTGCCCGGCCGACGACCGGGTCGCCCAGGGCCCGGTACCACGCGGGGGCCTCGGCCGACGGACCGGCGAACCAGGCCCGCAGCGCGGCGATGACCAGCAGGTCCAGGAGCCGGTCCAGGACCACCTCCTGGCCCGGCTCGTCCCGCGTCACCTCCGTCATCAGCAGGGGTGTGAGCGGGTTGTCCCAGCCCTCGGAGGTAAGGGACAGCAGCGGGGGCAGCGCGTCGAGGAGCCGGCCGCCGATCTCGCCACGGACGAGGTAGGTGCCGATCAGGAGGACCGCCTCGCCGTCGGCGCGGTCGCCCCAGGTGCGTACGCCGAGGTCCATCGAGCCGTTGAGGGGCCGTCCGTCGGGGTAGCTGCACGCGCCGCCCGGCAGGATCACCGCCTGCGGTGCGGTGCCGGGGTCGTCGGCGCAGACGTACGGGTCGGGGCCGCGCGCGACGGCCAGGTCCCCGGCCCGCAGCCGCAGCCGCTCCCCCGTGTCCGGCACGATCCAGGCGTCGCCGCGGACCATCAGCATCACGGTCAGCGGCGCCCGGTCCTCCACGCGCACCGCCCAGGGCGGGTCGAAACAGGCGCGGATCATGAAGGCGCCACGGGCCCGAGGGCCCTCCAGCAGTCCGGCGAGTGCGTCCACGGGGCCAGTGTCCCGGTTCGGCCCGCGGGACGTCACCGAGGGGTGCCCCGGACCTCCTCGCTCCGTGCGACGGCCGCGTCGAGCGCTCTCCTGGCCGCCGCGACGACCGTGCCGTCGGTGACGAAGTGGGTGTCGTCGGCGGCGGAGGTGCCGCCCGCGCCGAGGGGGACCCAGCCTGCCGCGCGCCGGGGCGCCGCCCGCGACTTGGCGGACAGGTGCACCGAGCCGGCGCCCGCCGCGAGCAGGCCGGGGATGTCACCGGGCCGCACTCCGCCCCCGGCGGCCACGTCGAGCCCGGGGTTCGCCGCGGCCATCGCGGCCAGGACGGCGCTCCCCTCGATCGCGGTGGGCGCGCCGCCGGAGGTCAGGACGCGGGTGATGCCGAGCCCCGGCAGCGCCGCGACGGCGGCCACCGGGTCGCTCGCCTGGTCCACGGCCCGGTGGAGCGTGACCTGTGCGGCGGGGTCGGTGTCCCGCGCGGCGCCGGCGAGCGCGGCGAGGGCGTCCGTGTCGAGGGCGCCGTCCGGGGTCAGTGCTCCGACGACGACGCCGCGGGCCCCGGCGCGCAGGGCGGTGCGCACCTCGGCGGTCATCAGGGCGACCTCCTCGGCGTCGTACACGAAGTCGCCGGGGCGGCAGCGGACGAGGACGTGGACGGGCGGCCCGGACTCGACGGCCGCCTCGACCGTCGCGGTCGAGGGGGTCAGGCCGCCCAGTTCGAGTCCGGTGCACAGTTCGACGCGGTCCGCCCCGTTCTCGCGGGCGGTACGGGCGCCGGCCGGGGAGACGACGGCGATCTCGAGGCTGGGGTGGGGGCTCATTCGTCGGCCCCGGTCAGCGGCTGGTCGGCGGCCGGGATCAGGCGGGCGGACAGGTCCGGGTCGGCCATGGCGGGGTCGAAGGGGAACATGGGCCGGCGGATGCGGCGGTGGCCGAGGCGTACGAGGTCCTGGTCGACGCCGCCCGGGGTGAGCGCCATCTTCCAGTCGGCGGCCATCGCGAACAGCTCGGGTTCCAGGTAGCCGATCTTCACGACGACGATGTCGGCGCCGCGCGGGTCGAGGTCCAGGTCGGTGAAGTCGTGCTCGTGGTGGTAGGGCTTGCGCAGCTCGGTGAGGATCACGTAGGCGCTGCCGACGCGGACGACCACCTCGGTGCGGGCGTCGCGGTCGCCGAGCCGGACGGCGTGCACGACTCCGGTGAGGGTGACGGGTCCGGCGTGCCGGTCGTCGACCTCGGCGCCCGCCGTCACCGTCACCGTGGCGCCGACGCCCGCCGCGGCGGCCTGCCGGACGGCCTCGGGGCCGGGCACCGAGGCGTACAGGACGGTCGGCCCGTCCTCCTTCTGGAACTCGGGGCGGGCGAGCAGGCGTGCCAGGCCCCAGGTCACGTCGCCGGCGCCGCCCGCGGTCGGGTTGTCGCCGGTGTCGCTGACGTAGTACGGGCGCCGCTCGCCGGCCAGGGCCTCGTCCAGGATGTCGTCGAAGGTGCCGGTGGGGGCGACGAAGTCGAAGTCGTGGCGGGCCTCCCAGAAGCCGCGGGCCAGCCGCTCGGCGCCCGCGGACACTGCCTGCTCGTCGTGCCCGGTGACGACGACCGCGGCCCGGTTGCGGGGTTCGTCGGCCCAGGCGTAGCCGACCCAGATCGCCGCGTCGATCACGCCTTCCGCCGCCTCCACCCCGGGAACGGCCCCGTAGACGCTCTTCGCGGGCTCGATCCGGGTGGAGGTCTGCTCACCGGCGAGCAGGACGGGCACCGGCACCCAGGCCTTCAGCGGGCGGGGGGCGCCCGAGGCGAGGTGGGTGAGCAGGTTGCGGACGGCGCGTTCCTTGGTCTCCATGTGGTCCTCGTGCGGGGCCATCCGGTAGCAGGTGATCAGGTCGCTGCGGTGGACGAGGGCGCGGGAGACGTTGCCGTGCAGGTCCATGGAGGTGGAGACGGTCACGTCGTCGCCGACGACCGCGCGCACCTTCTCAAGGAGCAGGGCCTCGGCGTCGTCGACGCCCTCGACGGTCATGGCTCCGTGGATGTCGAACCAGAGGCCGTCCAGCGGGGGCAGGGCGGCGAGCCGGGTGAGGAGTTCCCCGGTGAGTTCCTCCCAGGCCGCGGCGGTGACGGTGCCGCCGGGCAGCGACTTGCCGACCAGCGCGCCGTGCCAGTCGGCCGCCTCGCGCAGTTCCTCGCCGACGGCGAGGAAGGGGTAGCGGTCCAGTACGTCCTGGCCGCGGGAGGGGTGGAAGGCGGGCGCCTGGGTGCGGGCGGGCGAGAAGGTGGACGACTCGATGCCGAGGCCGGCGATGGCGACGACGGGGCGGCGGGAGGGGGCGGGGGTCGAGGTGGGGGTGCTGGGGTGGGACATGGCTCCTCGTTCGTGCGGGTGGTGGTGCGGGTGGGGTTGGCTCAGGGTGAGGGGGTCTGGAACCGGTCCGGGTCCAGCTGCGCGCCGCCGACCTGGCGCAGGGCCTGCCCCAGCGCCCGCTGGAGGGCGAACAGCCCGGCGCCGACCAGACCCGCGTCGCGGCCGAGGACGGCACGTTCGATGGCGAGGTGCTCGGTGACCAGCGGGTGGCAGCTCTCGTAGAGCTGGCTGCGGACGGCGGCGACGAACGGTTCGACGGTGGAGAGGATGCCGCCCAGGTAGACGGCGTCCGGGTTGAAGAAGTTGACGTTCGCGGCGAGCACCTGGCCGAGGTAGTCCCCGGCCCTGCGCACCGCCCGGTTGGCCTCCGGGTGCGCGTCGGTGGCCAGCCGCACCACGTCCTTGGCGCTGGTGACGTCCACCCCCTCGTCCCGCAGCACCCGCACCAGGGCGGCGCCCGAGGCGACCGTCTCCAGGCAGTCGGTGTTGCCGCAGGAGCACGGCACGTGGTCGCCGCGGGCGATGCGGATGTGGGTGATCTCCCCGGCCGCGCCCGTGCCGCCCCGGTAGAGCCGGCCGTCGACTAGGGCGGCGGCGCCGATCGCGGTGCCGGTCTTCACCATGATCACCTGCTGGTGGCGTCCCTTGCGGGCGATGTGCTCGCCGACGGCCATGCAGTTGGCGTCGTTGTCGGCGACGGCGGGTACCGCGAAGCGCTCCCGGAGCCAGGACTCGACGGGGAAGCGGTTCCAGCCCGGCATCCGGGAGGGCTGTACGACGCTGCCCGTCGCGGTGTCCACCGGACCGGGCAGGGAGAGACCGACACCGCGCAGCCGTCCCCGGCCGTGGTGCTCGACCAGCTCTTCCAGGGTGGCGGCGAGCCGGGAGAGGGCCGCCTGCGGGCCCTCGGCGATCACCAGCGGCACGGTGGAGACGTCGCGCAGCTCGCCGCCGGGCAGGACCACGCCGACCCGGGCGTGGCTGCCGCCCAGGTCGGCGGCGACGGCGAACTCGTCCTGGCCGCCGAGTCTGAGCACCTTGCGCGGACGTCCGCCGGTGGAGGACTGGGTCCCCTCCTCGGCGACGAGGCCGTGCTCGACCAGCTGGGCCACGGCCACCGAGACACTGGAGGCCGCGGCGCCGAGCAGCTCGGCGAGCTGGGCCCGGGAGGTCGCCCGGCCCGAGGCGATGAGTTCGAGGGCTCGCGCCGCCAGTGCCGAGGTGCCCGCCGCCCGCCGGCCGGGCGTACTTATTTCATTCATGTACGTGCTTACTTCCCCATCGTCGGTCCGATGCAGACAGTACGCCTGAAACGCCGTCCCGTGAATGGCGATCAGTGCAGTAATTCCCGGATACGACAGGGCCCGGACTTTTTTCAGAAACGGAGATACTTAGTTGTTACGCAACTTTGTTTGTGCAGGGCACCGAGTCAGGCGTTAGCTACCTCCAGGCCACTCACCTGGAGGAGATACATGTCCCCTGCTCGCACAGCGCCACGCCGGCGCCGGGCGCTCGTCGTCGGCGCATGCGCGGCCGTGGGCGTGCTGCTCAGCGGCTGCACGGGCGGCGTGTCCGCCCCCTCCGGCTCGAAGAACGAGATCAACTACGCCCTCCCGGCGAACTTCACCCCGAACTGGATCGTGCCGATCGGGACACCGGGGCACCTCAACACGAACAACGCCTCCATATCCCAGGTGCTGTGGGAGCCGCTGATCGCCTACGACGGCTCCACCGGCGAGATCGGCTGGAACAAGGACAACTCGCTGGCGACGGACGCGAAGTTCGCCGCGGACGACAAGAGCGTCACCATCACCCTCGGCGACCGTCACTGGAGCGACGGTGAGCCGATCACCTCACGGGACGTCGAGTTCTGGTTCAACCTGGTCAGGGAGAACAAGAAGTCGTGGGCCAGCTACAGCCCGGGCAAGGCCCCGGACGTCTGGTCGTCCTTCAGGACCATCGACGACCGGCACTTCACGCTCGACTTCGACCGCGCCTACAACCAGCAGTGGATGCTCGCCAACGAGCTGAGCATGATCCGCGTGATGCCGCAGCACGTGTGGGACAAGACCAGCGACTCCGGGCCCGTCTCCGACCTCGACCGCACCCCGGCCGGCGCCGAGAAGGTGTGGACGTACCTGATCGACGCGGGCAAGAAGATCTCCCACTACGCGAGCGACCCGCTGTGGAAGACGGTCAGCGGGCCGTACCGGATCAAGTCCTTCTCCACCTCCGGCCGGGTCGAGCTGGTCGAGAACGAGAAGTACGACGGCGGGGGCGCGGCCCACGTCGAGCAGATCAACCTGCTGTCCTTCACCACCGTGGCCGCCGAGGAGAACGCCCTGCGGGCGGGCACGGTCGACTACGGCTACATCAGGGCCTCCGACCTCGGGATCAAGAAGTCCTTCACGGACCTCGGCTACCACGTCGAGCGGTGGTCCGGCTGGGCCGTCACCTACATGCCGTACAACTTCAACAACCCCGAGATGGGCGCGGTCTTCCGGCAGCTGTACGCACGGCAGGCCATCCAGATGTCCGTCGACCAGAAGACGCTGTCCAAGGTGCTCTACAACGGCACCGCCGTACCCACCTACGGTCCCGTCCCGCAGGGGCAGGCGTCCCCCTTCCTCTCGGACGAGCAGAAGGCGCAGCCGTACCCGTTCTCCAACTCCAAGGCGCGCAAGCTGCTGACGGACCACGGCTGGACCATGAAGGACGGCACGATGGTGTGCACCTCACCGGGCGCGGGCGAGGGGCAGTGCGGCGAGGGCGTCGAGAAGGGCACCGAGTTCAAGATGCGGGTGCTCGCCCAGTCCGGCTCCACGGAGACGGACAACATGATGAGCGCCCTGCAGTCCTCCTTCGAGGAGACCGGCATCGACTTCGACATCAAGACCGCACCGGTCAACTCGGTCCTCTCGCAGACCGGACAGTGCAAGGAGGACGACCCCGCCTGCAAGTGGCAGCTCTCCTTCTTCGGCAGCGCGGGCAGCTGGTACTTCCCCGCCTACCCCAGCGGTGACGCGCTCTTCGCGAGCGGCGGCGGCTCCAACTTCGGCAGCTACTCCAACCCCGAGGTGGACCGGCTGATCGACCGCACCACCACCTCCTCGTCCTCCGACGCCATGCTCGACTACAGCAAGGCGCTCGCCGAGGACCTGCCCGTGATCTGGCTTCCCGAGCCCGACTACCAGGTCTCCGTGATCAGGGACGGTCTCGGCGGATTCGCCCAGGACTCCCTCGCCAACTTCCATCCCGCCATGTGGGCGTGGACCGAGTGAGCCCGCACCCCGCCCCGCTCACCCGCAGCCGTCCCGTCCCCACCCAGTCACCCGGAAACCCATGAGCACATACTCCTTCCTGATCAGGCGGGTCCTGCAGGCCCTGGCGGTGGTCCTCCTCGTGACCGTCGTGGTGTTCTGCCTGCTGCACGCCCTGCCCGGGGGGCCCGCCCGCGGCATCCTCGGCCCCCAGGCCACCGCCCAGCAGATCGCCGCCTTCAACCACGAGCAGGGGCTCGACAAGCCGCTGCCGGTTCAGTACGTGTACTACCTGAACCAGCTGATCCACGGCGATCTCGGCATGTCCTACACCCTCAACGAACCCGTCACCCAGCTGATCACCGAGAGGCTGCCGAAGACCCTGCTGCTGACCGTGCTCTCGGCGGTCGTCGGCCTGCTGGTCGCGGTGCCGCTCGGCGTGTGGCAGGCCGTCCGCCGCAACAAGCCGGTCGACTACGTCATCACCACGCTCAGCTTCATCGCCTACTCCACCCCCGTGTACTTCCTCGGACTGATCCTGGTCCTCGTCTTCAGCCAGGTCCTGCCCTGGTTCCCGGCCCAGGCACCCCAGGGCAACAGCGTCGCCGACGTCCTCTCGCAGCCCCAGGGGCTGGTGCTGCCGGTGGTGGCCGGCGCGGCCACGATGGTCGCCGTCTTCAGCCGCTACATGCGCTCGGCCACGCTGGAGAACCTCACCGAGGACTACGTGCGCACGGCGCGGGCCGGCGGCACCCGTCCCCGGGCCGTCCTGACCCGGCACGTCTTCCGCAACTCGCTGACCCCCGTGGTGGCCATGCTCGGCTACTACATACCGGTCCTCTTCGGCGGCGCGCTGGTGGTGGAGCAGCTCTTCAACTACCCGGGCATGGGCCTGCTGTTCTGGACCGCCGCCCAGTCCTCCGACTATCCCGTGCTGCTGGGCTGCGTCCTGGTCATCTCGGTCGCCACCGTGACCGGCACCCTGCTGGCCGACGTCCTGCAACGCGTCATCGACCCCCGAGTGAAGGCAGGTCGGTCATGAGCTCCCTCACCTCCCTGGACGGGCTCGCCGCCAAGCCCGAGCGCGCCGCCTCCGGCACCCGGCTCGCGGTCCGCCGCTTCCTGCGCAACCGCCTCGCCGTGGTGGGGCTCGGGGTCGTGGTCTTCTTCGTGCTGTTCTGCTTCGTGGGTCCGCTGCTCTACACCACCGACCAGACGCACACCCTGCTCCAGCAGGTCAACCAGTCCCCCAGCGGCGCCCACTGGCTCGGCACCGACGCGGTCGGCCACGACGAACTGGGCCGGCTGATGTACGGCGGCAAGGTGTCCCTGATCGTCGGTCTGTCGGCCGGTGTCCTGGCCACGGTCATCGGCACCCTGTGGGGGGCCGCGGCCGGTTACGCGGGCGGCTGGATCGACGCGGTCATGATGCGTGTGGTGGACGCGGGCATCGCCATCCCCGCCCTGTTCATCCTGCTGGTGGTCTCCGCGATCACCACCCCGGACCTGACCGGCCTGGTCCTCATCCTCGGTCTCATCTCCTGGCTGGTGCCCTCGCGCCTGGTGCGGGCGGAGACGCTGACGCTGAAGAACCGGGACTTCGTCCTCACCCTGCGCGCGATCGGCGGCACCCACGCGCGCGCCATCATCCGGCACATCCTGCCGAACTCGGTGTCGACCGTCATCGTGGCCGCCACCTTCCAGATCGCCGACGCGATCCTGCTGGTGGCCTACGTCTCCTACCTCGGTCTGGGCGTCCAGCCCCCGTCCACGGACTGGGGCGGCATGCTCTCGTCCGGCATGACCGCGGCCTACTCGGGCTACTGGTGGCTGATCGTGCCACCCGGCCTCGCCATCATCCTGGTGGTGTGGGCGTTCAACGCGATCGGAGACGGACTCCGGGACGCATTCGACGTGAGGGGGCGGGCATGAGCGCCGTTCGACCACCGGCCGCTCCCGCCACCGGCGGGCACATCCTCGACCTCGACGACCTGGGCGTCGTCTTCACCACGGAGACCGGCACGGTGCAGGCCGTGCGCGGCGTGTCCCTGAGCGTCGCGCCCGGTGAGACGCTCGCCCTGGTCGGCGAGTCGGGCTCGGGCAAGTCCACCGTCGCGCTGGCCGCCATGGGCCTGCTCGCCGGCAACGCCCGGGCCACCGGAACGGCCGTCGTCGACGGCACCGACATCGTCGGCGCCGACGAGGAGCAGCTGTCGGGGCTGCGCGGCTCGACCGTCTCCATGGTGTTCCAGGAACCGGCCACCGCGCTCGACCCGCTCACCCGGGTCGGCAAGCAGATCGCCGAGGTGATCCGCAACCACCGGCGGATCTCCGCGGCGGACGCCGCCGCGCGCGCCGTCGAACTGCTGCGCCGCGTCGGCATCCCCGAGCCCGAGCAGCGGGCCCGCTCCTACCCGTTCCAGCTCTCCGGCGGCCAGCGCCAGCGCGTCGTCATCGCCATGGCCATCGCCAACGAACCGGCGCTGCTGATCGCCGACGAGCCCACCACCGCGCTCGACGTGACCGTGCAGGCCGAGATCCTCGACCTGCTGCGGCGGCTCGCCGCGGAGACCGGCACGGGTGTCCTGCTCGTCACCCACAACATGGGCGTCGTCGCGGACTTCGCGGACCGGGTCGCGGTGATGTACCAGGGCGCCATCGTGGAGACCGGGCCCGTCGAGGACGTACTGCTGCGTCCGACGCACGACTACACCAAGCGACTGCTGTCCGCCGTACCACGCCTGTCCGTCGCCGAGTCCGGTGAGCCCGGTGCGTCCGGTGCGTCGGGGGCGTCGGGTCCGTCCGGCGAGCCCAGCCCGTCCGGCGAGCCCGGTGCGTCCGGTACGTCTGGTACGTCCGGTACGTCGGGTGCGTCCGGCGAGCGGCGGGCGGACGAGGCGGGCGCCGCGTCGAGCGCCGGGCCCGGCGGAGAGGCCGCGGTGGAACTCAAGGATGTCTCGGTGGTCTTCGGCCGCGGGAAGCAGGCGGTGCACGCCCTCAAGGGCGTCTCCTTCGCCGTCCACCCCGGGGAGACCCTCGGCCTGGTGGGAGAGTCGGGCTCCGGCAAGTCCACCGCCTCCCGGGTGGCGCTCGGCCTGATCACGCCCACGGCCGGGTCCGTCACCCTCTTCGGCGCCGACCTGGCCGCCACCCGCGCGCGGGCCCGGCGTGCGCTGCGGGCCGGCATCGGCGTCGTCCTCCAGGACCCGGTCGCCTCGCTCGACGCCCGCATGACGGTCGGCGAGTGTGTCGCGGAACCGCTGCGGATCCACCGCCGGAAGCTGTCCGGCAGGGAGCGGGAATCCCTGGTCGCCGACGTGCTGGACCGGGTCCGGCTGCCGCGGGAGGTGGCCCGGCGCGCGCCGCGCGAGCTGTCCGGCGGCCAGCGCCAGCGCGTGAGCCTCGCCCGCGCCCTGGTCCTCGAACCGCGCCTGCTGGTGGCGGACGAACCCACCAGCGCCCTGGACGTGAGCGTGCAGCAGGCGGTCCTCGAAGTGATCGGCGAGTTGCAGGAGGAGCTGGGCTTCGCCTGCCTCTTCGTCTCCCACGACCTGGCCGTCGTGCAGCAGTTCGCCCGCCGGGTGGTCGTGATGCGGGCGGGGCGGGCCGAGGAGCAGGGCCTGACGTCGGCCACCCTGCTGCACCCGGAGACCGACTACACCCGCCGTCTGCTGGCGGCGGTGCCCGTGCCCGACCCCGTCGTGCAGCGCGGCCGCCGGGCCGAGCGGCTGGCGACCCTCGCCGCCGGGCGGACGGAGGAGCAGGGGTGAGCGGTCCCGACACCCCGGTCTTCGCCGGGGTCGACATCGGCGGCACCACCACCCAGGTGGTGCTCTGCGACGAGGAACTGAAGGTGCTCGACCGCGCGGACACGGCCACTCCGGCCCGTTCCGGCGGCCGGGCGATGATCGCCGCGACACTCGACGCGCTCGCCGTCGTGCGGGCGCGCACCCCCGGCCGGCTGGCCGCCGTGGGGGTGGGCGCGGCCGGAGTGGTCGACGCGGCCTCCGGTCACATCCTGGTGGCCAGCGACTCGTTCACCGACTGGGCCGGTTTCCCGGTGACCGCCGCCCTGCGCACCGCACTGGGCGTACCCGCCTTCCTCGACAACGACGTCAACGCGTTCCTGCGCGGCGAGATCGCGTGCGGTGCGGCGGCGGACGAGGAGGACGTCCTCGGCATGACCCTGGGCACCGGCGTCGGCGGGGCGTTGTGGACGGGGGGCGAGCTGCGCACCGGGGCGCACGGTGCGGCCGGCGAGATCGGCCACATCCCCGGCTTCGGCGACCTGCCGTGCACCTGCGGCGGCCGCGGCCACCTGGAGACGCTGGCCTCGGCCCGTTCGCTGCGGGCCCGCTACGGCGAGCGCACCGGGCGGGAGCTGACGGCCCGCGAGATGGCCGGGGCGGCCCGGGACGGGGACGCCGACGCCCACGGCGTGTTCGCGGCGGCGGGCGCCGGTATCGCTCGCGCGATCGTGATGACCGCCGGCCTCGTCGACATCGGCACGGTCGTGATCGGAGGAGGCGTCAGCGGCGCCTGGACGCTGCTGGAACCGCTGATCCGGGAGCCGCTCGCCGCCGAACCGCCGATCAGCGGCCACCCCGTCAAGCTGCTGCGGGCGGCCCTGGGAACCGACGCCGTGCCGCTGGGCGCGGCGGCCCGGGCACGCCACGAGCTGACCGCCCGCTGAGCCCCGGGCCGCTGGGCCCGGACGGGGGCCGTAGCTCCGGAGGACCGGAGCTACGGCGGGCCGGGCGGAAGGCCTACTGCGCGGGGCGCATGGCCACGCCCTTGTTCAGCGTGCCGGTGCCGGTCCCGGTGTACAGGAGCAGCGTGCCCTGACCGCCGACGGCGGCGACGTCGCCCTTGCCGTCGCCGTTGAAGTCGCCGCCGACGATGCGCTTCATGGGGGACCAGGTGTTGTCCGGCCACAGCTTGCGGGCGAGGTCGAGGCCGCCCGAGGAATTGCCCGCGTACCAGTTCAGGCTGCCGTCGTCCCGCACCGCGAGCAGGTCGTCGCGGCCGTCGGCGTTGATGTCGGCGGTGCCGGTGAGGCGGGTCTTGCTCCAGGTGGCGTCCGGCCACATCTTGACCTTCTCGCCGGTCAGCACGCCGTCGGCGCCGGTGTAGTAGCCGTAGAGGTTGCCGTTGCCCCACTGGGCGATCAGACCGTCACGGCCGTCGAAGGTGAACCGGGAGACCTGCTCGATCGTCTTCCAGGACGTGTCGTGCCACATCGGCTTGCTCTTGTTGAGGATGCCGGTGGGGGTGCCCGTGTACAGGTTGAGGGTGCCGTCGCTTCGCACCGCGGCGATGTCGCCGTTGCCGTCGTCGTCGAAGTCGCCGCCGATGATCTGCACCATCGGGCCCCAGGTCTTGTCGTTCCACAGTTCGCGCCCGTACTCCAGCGTCCCGTCGGGCTTGCTGTAGAAGGCGTGCAGGGATCCGTCGGCCAGGACGGCGGCGATGTCGGCGCGGCCGTCGGCGTTGAAGTCCGCGGAGGCCACCAGGTCGCTCAGATCGCCGGTGCCGAGATCGCGGTTGACGGTCTGCCGCACGAAGTCGACGTCGCTCGCCGCGGCGACGGCGGCCGTACTGGTCGCATCCGATCCGAAGCAGCCGCCCTGCATCGAGCGGCTGTTGACGCCCACCAGCTCCAGGGCGCCGTCCTTGTTCTGGAGCAGCGGGCCGCCGGTGTCACCGGCACACACGGCGTCGCCGTCCTGACCGGTGACGTTGACCGCGTCGGCGGTGACCGAGGTGACCGTGAAGGCGCCCTGGTGACGCTGGACGGGCACCCATTCGTCCTTCGTGCGTCCGAAGCCGACGGCCGTGAGTGGTGCGCCGGCGTCCGGTGCGCCGGCCGCGAGGGGCACCGGGGCGATGTCGGGGACGGCCTTGTCCAGCCGGGCGAGAACCATGTCCCGGTCCGGGTGCGGGACGAGTTCGACCACCTCGCGCACATAGCCGTTGGCGACGCCGGAGTCGGCCCGGCCCACGGTGGCCCGGGTGAGCCGCTCGGGCTTTCCGGCCGGGACGGCGACCGACTGGGCGGGGTCGTCCGCGAAGCAGCTCGCCGCGGTGAGCACCCACTGCGCGTCCACCAGGGCGCCCGAGCACGCGCGGTAGTCGGTGCCTATGGTCAGACGGACGGCGAAGTCCAGCTTCGCTTCGGTGGCCGGGGCGCCTGCGGTGGCATGAGCCGGGACGGAGCTGGACGCCAGGGCGCCGGCCAGCAGGGCGGCGGACAGGGTGGTGAGCCGGGCCCCCTGCGTGCGGATTCCTCTGTTGAGCAACACATTTCCCTTCTTCGGAATCATTGTGGCCACAAAAGGGCCTTCCGAATTGGCGATGGAAATACCTGACGCGTGACGCATCGTACACAAGCCGCCCCGAACAGCTACACGGCAAAGTCACCGACAGCCCAGGATTTCTTCACGGAAACTTGCGTGGTATGTGAATGAAGTGCGGCACTACCACTGGAAGCGGACACAACGCCCAAGGAGTGGATCACTGCGACATAGAGGTGATCTTGCTCGCCGGATTTCCGGAAGCCGCATTCTTCCGCTATCGAGAAATTGCCCTCGAATGAAGCGGCGTGTGTTTCCCTTTTCCTTGCCCTCAGGAGGCGTCGTCGCCGTTGTCGTGGTTGTGGTTGTGGGTGTGGTTCGCGGGAGGCGCGCTCTTCGGGTGGGTGCGCAGCCGGGCGGTGACGTCCTCGGGCGGCAGGAAGCGGGACCAGCGCTCGGGGAACTCGGAGGGCATGTCGGGGTCGCCCTCGCCGTTCGCGGTCGTACGGGCCACGTAGTCGGCGACCTGGGCCTGGCGCAGCCGCTCGTTGGCCTCGCGGGCGGCGGCGGTCGCGGCGGCCGGCCACACCCGGTCGATGGCCGCGTTGACCGCGGCGCCGACGAGCACCGCGAACGCGGACACCCCGATCCACAGCAGCACGGCGACGGGCGCGGCGAGGGAGCCGTAGATGGTGGGGCCCTCGACGGTGCTGGTGAGGTAGATGCGCAGCAGGAAGCTGCCCAGCACCCACATGGCGAGGGCGACGAGCGCGCCGGGGACGTCCTCGATCCAGGGCGAGCGCACGGGCACCGACACGTGGTAGAGCGTGGTCAGGAAGGCCACGGAGAGGATGATGACGACCGGCCAGTACAGCACCTGTACGACCGTCGTCGACCAGGGCACGACCCGCACCACGGCATCCGGTCCCGCCACCATCAGCGGCAGCGCGATCGACCCGATCAGCAGGGCCACGATGAAGAGGAGGAAGGCCATCAGGCGGGTCCTGACGATGCCCCGGACGCCGTCGAGGCCGTACATCACGGTGATGGTGTCGATGAAGACGTTCACCGCGCGGGACCCGGACCACAGGGCGAAGAGGAAGCCGATGGAGATGACGTCGGGCCGGCCGCCCTTCATCACGTCGTCCAGGATCGGCTCGGTGATCTGCCGGACGCCCTTCTCGGAGAGCACGGCGCGGGAGGCGTCCAGGATGTTGTCGCGCAGGCTCTCGGTGGTGTCGGCGCCGATCCAGGAGTCGACGTAGCCCAGCAGTCCGAGGAGGCTCAGCAGCAGGGGCGGCACCGAGAGCAGGGTGAAGAAGGCGGCCTCGGCGGCCAGGCCGAGGATGCGGTACTCCATGCACGAGTTGACCGTGTCCTTCAGCAGCAGCCAGGCGGTCCTGCGTTTGGAGACGTTCCGGTACAGGACCCGGGCACGGTGGAGCCGGCCCGAGGGCCGTTCGGGAGAGTCACTTGCTGGCTGCACGCCCTAAAGGTATCCGGCGCGGAGGGCGGCGCTCGTCCGCGGACGCCCGGTGATCGCGTACCGCCCCGGCACGGGCCCCCGGCACGGTAGGTTCACGTCCATGGCAGGCAGCACCCACACCGTGACGAATCAGGCGCCGCCGCTGACCGGCTACGACGTCTTCACCTCCGACCGTGCCCTGGCGGAGGCGGTCGGGCGGCAGCTGGCGGCGGGGGCGCGCGAGGAGGCGCTCGCCGAGCTGTCGGGGCTCGGCCGGGCCTGCGGGTCGTCGCAGACCCAGGAGTGGGGCGCGCAGGCCGACGCGCACCCGCCGGTGCTGCGCACCCACGACCGCTACGGCCACCGCGTCGACGAGGTCGACTTCCACCCGGCCTGGCACCGGCTGCTCGGCAAGGGCGTCTCGGCGGGCCTGACCGACGCCTGGTCGCGGCCGGGCGGGCAGGTGCGGCGCGCGGCGGCGTTCCTGATGTGGACCCAGGTGGACGCGGGCAACTGCTGTCCGCTGTCGATGACCCACGCGGCGGTGCCGGCCCTGCGCGCCGACCCGGCACTGGCCGCCGAGTGGGAGCCCCGGCTGACCTCCCGGGTCTACGACCGGGAGCTGCGGCCCGCCCACCTGAAGGCCGGGGTGCTGTTCGGGATGGGCATGACGGAGAAGCAGGGCGGCAGCGACGTACGCGCGAACAGCACGTCGGCGCGGCCGCTGGCCGAGGACGGGACGTACGAGCTGACCGGGCACAAGTGGTTCTGCTCGGCGCCGATGTCGGACGGCTTCCTGGTGCTGGCGCGGGCCCCTGGGGGTACCGCCCGTGCCGAAGGCAACGGGGGAGGGCTGACCTGCTTCCTGGTGCCGCGCGTGCTGGCGGACGGCACCCGCAACGTGTTCCTGGTCCAGCGGCTCAAGGACAAGCTGGGCAACCGGTCCAACGCCTCCGCCGAGGTCGAGTTCGCCGGGACGTGGGCGCGCCGGGTCGGCGCGGAGGGGCGCGGGGTGCCCGCCATCATCGACATGGTGGCGGCGACCCGGCTGGACTGCGTGCTGGGCTCGGCGGGCCTGATGCGCCAGGCGGTGGCGCAGGCGGTGCACCACTGCGGGTACCGCGAGGCGTTCGGCGCGAAGCTGGCCGACCAGCCGCTGATGCGCAACGTCCTCGCGGATCTCGCGGTCGAGTCGGAGGCGGCCACGACGCTCGGGCTGCGGCTCGCGGCGGCCTGCGACGCCGCCGCGGGCGGTGACGAGCGGGAGCGGGCGCTGCTGCGGCTCGCGGTACCGGCGGCCAAGTACTGGGTGACCAAGCGGTGCGCGCCGGTGGTGGTGGAGGCGGCCGAGTGCCTGGGCGGCAACGGGTACGTCGAGGAGTCGGGCCTGCCCCGGCTGGTGCGCGAGTCGCCGCTGAACTCGCTCTGGGAGGGCGCCGGGAACGTGCAGGCGCTGGACGTGCTGCGGGCGCTGGGCCGGGAACCGGCGGCGCTGGACGCGTATCTGACGGAGGTGGGCGCGGCGCGCGGCGCCGATCACCGGCTGGACGCGGCGATCCGCGGGCTGCTGACGGAGCTGGCCGACCTGGCGGGGGCCGAGGGGCGGGCCCGGCTGCTGGCGGAGCGGCTGGCGCTGGTGCTGCAGGGGGCGCTGCTGGTGCGGTACGCGCCGCCGGAGGTCGCCGACGCGTTCTGCGCCTCGCGGCTGGGCGGCGACGGGGGCGCGGCCTTCGGCACGCTGCCGCCGACCCTGGACCTGGCGGCGGTGGTGGAGCGGGCGCGGCCCGTGGTCTGATTCCGGCCGCGTGGCGCGGGGGTGGTGCTGCGCCGACACGGCACCACCCCCGCCACACGGGCCCGTTCAGGCCGCGTACGCCGCTCGGGACGGCGTGGTTCAAGTTTGGACACCCGCGAAGCCGTCCACCAGGGTTGCAGGGGGTTGCAACTTGCGGTCGGCTGTGTGCGGACTGTGCCCGCGGGGCGTGGGCAACCGGTCGGTATGAGACGGATATTCGACTTCCGGAAGGACGAGGTCCCGTGGCGCTCTCGCCCATGGACGTGACACAGTTGGCCGCCGCCGACACGGCGCGGGCGGCCCGGATGCTCAGCGAGGTCCGCTCCGCGAGACTCTCGGGCGGACGGGCTCCGGTGGCGCCGCGTCCGGTGATCGAGCAGTCCTGGGACCGGATGCTGCGCAGCGGCGTCGATCCGGAGCACGACTTCCGGTCCGGCCTGCTGACGCCTCAGGAGGTGCTGCGGCGGCGCGAGTGCTCCCGGCTGCGGCACGTCCTGCCGGTGCTGCGGGAGGCGCTGCTGTCGGTCGCGGACGTGGCCCACCACATCATGGTGGTCGCGGACGAGGACGGCCGGGTGCTGTGGCGCGAGGGCAGCGCGCGGGTGCTGCGCCGGGCCGACGGGCTCGGGTTCGAACTCGGGGCGGACTGGCGCGAGGAAGTGGTCGGCACCAACGGCGTGGGGACGCCGGCGGTGACCCGGCGGCCCGTACAGGTCTTCGCCTCCGAACACTTCGTGCGGTCGCAGGCGACCTGGACCTGCGCCGGGGCGCCGATCACCGACCCGCGCAGCGGGCGGCTGCTCGGCGTGGTCGACGTGAGCGGCCCGCTGGAGACGATGCACCCGGCGACACTCGCCTGGGTCGACTCGGTGGCCAAGCTGGCCGAGTCCCGGCTGCGGGAGCTGCACACGCGCTCGCTGGACCGGTTGCGGGCCGTGGCGGCTCCGGTGCTGGCCCGGCTGGAGGGGCGGGCGCTGGTCACGGACCGGGACGGCTGGACGGCGGCCGTGACGGGGATGCCCTACCTGGACCGGGTGGTGCTGCCCAAGTCGCCGGAGGCGGGGATCCGGTGGCTGCCGGCGTTCGGGGCGTGCACGGTGGAGCCGCTGGCCGAGGGCTGGCTGGTGCGGGCCGCGGCGGGGCCGGTGCCGCAGGACGCGACCCGGATCGTGCTGGACCTCGCGCAGCCGCGCCGCTGGTCGGTACGGGTACTGGGCGGCGCGGAGGACTGGGCGCGGGAACTGAGTCCGCGGCACGCGGAGTTGCTGTACCTGCTGGCGGTGCACCGGGGTGGCCGCAGCGCCGCCGGGCTGGCCGAGGACATGTTCGGCGACCCGGCCCGCACGGTGACGGTACGGGCCGAGATGTCACGGGTGCGGAAGTACCTCGGGGCCCATCTGGAACACCGGCCGTATCGTTTCTGCGAGGACGCGGAGGTGGAGATCCTGCTCCCGGCCGACCTCCGGGACCTGCTCCCCCACTCCACGGCCCCGGCGGTGGCCCGGCGGCGGGTGTCGCCGGGGGTGCCGTGACGGGGCGCCGGGGGTGCCGTGACGGGCGCCGGGGGTGCCGTGACGGCGCCCGGGGCGCCCCGGATGGCCCTAAAGGCGGGTTGATTCCGCATATTTGCATCGTCCGCGTCCGCCGGGCCGTCCGTCTGCCGTAGCATCCTTGATGGACCGTCCCATCCGCTCCTCGGGCAACGCGACCACCGTCGAGCGCAGTTGGTCCGGCGTCGTCCGTGGAGGTTCGATGAAGCAGCGCGGCAGACACCGCCGGCGCAGACGGGGCAGGGCGCTGCGCGCGGCCCTGACCGGCGCCGCACTCGCGCTGACCGGTGCCGCCACACTGATCAGCGCCTCGCAGGCCACGGTCGCCGACGACCCGGGCGCCCTCAAGCCCCTCACCTCCGCCGCCGAGACCGACGCGCTGCGCCTGACCGAGCACCGGGTGCCCGCGGCCTGGCTCGACCGGCTCTCCGCCTCGATGGGCGACCCGGTGGGCGTCGACACCGTCCTCGAGTCCGCCGACCACACCCTGCGCGACGGCGCCGACTGCACGGCCGGGGAGCGCGAGGCGCTGCCGGTCTCCCCCGCCGCCACCCGCGCCTACTGCTGGGACGAGGCCGACACCGACGGCTGGCGCCCCGGCGCGGTCACCACCTCGGGCGACGCCGACGAGGACGGCCGCTGGGGCGCCCACCGCGTCATCCTCTCCGCCTGGTCCCGCGACGACGGCACGCCCCAGGGCGGCCTCGCCCGGGTCTCCTTCGTCGACGCCGACGACCCCGGCCGGCTCGGCTACACCTCGGCGCTGCTCGCCGTCCCGGTCGACGGCGGCCACGACTACCGGGGACTCGCCTCGCCCGTCACCGGCATGGTCTGGTACCAGGACAAACTGCTGGTCACCACGGCCGCCGGGGACCGCGACGCGCTGTACGTGTACGACGTGGAGCGGGTCCAGCGCGCCACCACCGCGGCGGACGCCGTCGGGCGGGTGCCCGGCGGCTGGGCGGCGGGCGGCCACCGGTACGTACTGCCCGCCATCGCCTCCTACCGGCTGCCCGACACCGACGGCGCGGCCCGCCCCGCCGCGATCTCCCTGGACCGCGGCACCACCCCCGACAGCCTGGTGGCCACGGAGCACGTGGCCGCGGACGGCGACCGGCCCACCCGGCTGTGGCGCTACGCGCTGCGCACGGCCACGGATCCCGACCGCACCGGACTGCCCGCCACGGACCCCGCCGGCCACGTGGACGCGGTCGAGGCGTACGAGACCGGGGCGGCCGAGGTCGGGGGCGTGCTGTCGTACCGGCCGCCCGGCGCGACCCGGTCCGACTGGTACCTGGGGCGCGCGGCCGGCGGGCAGGACGGGCGCGGGACGCTGTGGCGCCAGGACACGGAGGGCGCCCGGGCCGCGGAGTGCGGCGCGGACCGCTCGCAGCAGTGCTGGAGCGGACCGGCGGGCTCGATGTCGTACTGGGAGCGGACCGGCGAGGTCTGGTCCCAGTCGGGCCGCATGCTGTTCGCGCTGCCGCTGACGTCGATCGAGGACGCGCTCGACTGACCCGCCGACGCGGGCGCCGCCCGGTCGCACGGAGCGGGGATCGACAGATCCGCGGAGCGGATGATTCCCTGACCGGCATGACCAACATCGCCGTGACCACGTGGTCCCTGGAGCAGACGGCGCCCACCGATCTGCTGCCGGCCGCCGCACCGGAGGGGGACGTCCGGATCGTCCGCGCCGAGGTGCCCTCCCCCGAGTTCAGCCGTTTCCTGTACGCCTCGGTCGGCGGCGACATCCGCTGGACGGACCGGCTCGGCTGGAGCCACGCGCGGTGGCGGGAGCACCTGGAGCGGCCGGGCGTGGAGACCTGGGTCGCCCACGACCGCGGCACGCCCGCCGGATACGTGGAGCTGACGCCCGGCGACGACGGGGTCGTGGAGATCGAGTACTTCGGCCTGATCGAGGCCTTCCGCGGCCGGCGCATCGGCGGCCACCTCCTCTCGTACGGCACCGCCCGCGCCTGGGACCTGGCGGAGCGCTGGCCGGGGCTGGCCACCACCAAGCGGGTCTGGCTGCACACCTGCAGCAAGGACGGCGCGTACGCCATGGACAACTACCAGCGCCGCGGCTTCCGGCTATTCGACACCAAGGTGGAGGAGGAGGCGGACGTGGCCACTCCCGGGCCGTGGCCCGGGGCCTTCCCCGCCTGACCTGCGCCGACACATCTGTTTTCGGCCGTCCGGCCGAACCCTCACCACAGGTGTGATCCACGACACCCTTGTCTCGCTCTCCGAGACAAGGGTGTCCACATTTTGGATTAAGCTGGACCAGTCACAGATCGCCGTGCCACGCTTCCGTCATGCCTGGAACTGGAATTGCCTTGGTGAGTCGGCGGCACGTCGACCTCGGCCGCATGTCCAGCGCCATCTGTCCGGGCCGCTGAGAGCACCCTCCAGCACCTCCGTATTCCCCGCATTCGCCTCGCTCCCGCGCAATGACGCGCACGCGTGTCTCCCGTGTGCCCACGTAGTGCCACGCGCCATGCGCGCAGGTCAGAGCCGCATTTCGCCTGTCACCAAAGGACGTGTCACCCATGGCCGCCACCCCGCCCGACTCCGCTGCCGCGACCCCGCGCCGCAAGGTGAGCCGTCACCGCGGCGAGGGCCAGTGGGCGGCCGGACACTTCACCCCGCTCAACGGGAACGAGCAGACCAAGAAGGACGACGACGGTCTCAATGTGCGGACACGCATTGAGACGATCTACTCCAAGCGCGGTTTCGACTCGATCGACCCCGGTGACCTGCGCGGCCGTATGCGCTGGTGGGGGCTGTACACCCAGCGCCGCCAGGGCATCGACGGCGGCAAGACGGCGATCCTCGAGCCGGAGGAGCTGGACGACCGCTACTTCATGCTCCGCGTCCGCATCGACGGCGGCGCGCTCACCACGGCTCAGCTGCGGGTCGTCGGCGAGATCTCGCAGGAGTTCGCGCGCGGCACCGCCGACATCACCGACCGGCAGAACGTCCAGTACCACTGGATCCGGATCGAGGACGTGCCGGAGATCTGGAACCGTCTGGAGGGTGTCGGCCTGTCCACGGTGACCGCCTGCGGCGACACGCCCCGCGTGATGATCGCCTCCCCCGTGGCGGGCATCGCCGAGGACGAGATCATCGACGGCACACCGGCGCTGGAGGAGATGAAGCGCCGGGTCCTGAACAACCCGGCTTACTCGAACCTCCCCCGCAAGTTCAAGACCGCGATCTCCGGGTCGCCGGTGCAGGACGTCGTGCACGAGATCAACGACGTGGCGTTCGTCGGCGTCGAGCACCCCGAGCACGGCCCGGGCTTCGACCTGTGGGTCGGCGGCGGCCTGTCCACCAACCCCAAGCTGGGCGTGCGGCTGAACGCCTGGGTGCCGATCGACGACGTGCCCGACGTCTACGAGGGCGTCATCTCCATCTTCCGCGACTACGGCTACCGGCGGCTGCGCAACCGCGCCCGCCTGAAGTTCCTGGTCGCCGACTGGGGCCCGGAGAAGTTCCGCCAGGTGCTGGAGGACGAGTACCTGAAGCGGAAGCTGACCGACGGCCCGGCGCCCGCCGAGCCCGCCGGCCGCTGGCGCGACCACATCGGCGTGCACCGGCAGAAGGACGGCCGCTACTACGTCGGCTTCGCCCCGCGCGTGGGCCGCGTCGACGGCACAATCCTGACCAAGGTCGCCGACCTGGCCGAGGCGCACGGCTCGGGCCGGGTGCGTACCACGGTCGAGCAGAAGATGATCGTCCTCGACGTCGAGGAGGCGAAGGTCGACTCGCTGGTCGAGTCCCTGGAGGCGCTGGACCTCACCGCCCGGCCCTCCACCTTCCGGCGGGGCACCATGGCCTGCACCGGCATCGAGTTCTGCAAGCTCGCCATCGTCGAGACCAAGGCGCGCGGCGCCTCGCTCATCGACGAGCTGGAGCGGCGCCTCCCGGACTTCGACGAGCCCCTCACCATCAACCTCAACGGCTGCCCGAACGCCTGTGCCCGCATCCAGACTGCGGACATCGGTCTCAAGGGCCAGCTCATGCTCGACGAGCACGGCGAGCAGGTCGAGGGCTACCAGGTGCACCTCGGCGGCGCCCTCGGCCTGGAGGCCGGCTTCGGCCGCAAGGTGCGCGGCCTGAAGGTCACCGCCCAGGAGCTGCCGGACTACGTGGAGCGCGTCCTCACCCGCTTCCAGGCCGAACGCGAGGACGGCGAGCGCTTCGCCGCCTGGGCGGCCCGGGCCTCCGAGGAGGCCCTGTCGTGAGCGAGCGCGCCGCGCCCTTCTACTGCCCCTACTGCGGCGACGAGGACCTGCGTCCGGGTGAGCAGGGCCACGGCGCCTGGGAATGCGGGGCGTGCAACCGCGCCTTCCAGCTGAAGTTCCTCGGGCTGCTCGCCCGGGGCCTTCAGTCCGACTCCACGGGAGGGGAACCGACATGACGGCGGTTCAGGAAGAACGTACGGTCGAGGACCTCAAGGCGCTGGCCGAGCGGGCGGGCCGTGAGCTGGAGGACGCCTCCGCGCTGGAGATCCTCCAGTGGGCGGCCGAGACCTTCGGCAGCCGCTTCTGCGTGACCTCCTCCATGGAGGACGCGGTCGTCGCCCACCTCGCCTCCCGCGCCCTGCCCGGCGTGGACGTGGTGTTCCTCGACACCGGCTACCACTTCCCGGAGACCATCGGCACCCGCGACGCGGTCGAGGCCGTGATGGACGTGAACGTCATCACGCTCACGCCCCGGCAGACGGTCGCCGAGCAGGACGCCGAGTACGGTCCGCGGCTGCACGACCGCGACCCCGACCTGTGCTGCGCGCTGCGCAAGGTGAGGCCCCTGGAGGAGGGGCTGGCGGGCTACCAGGCCTGGGCGACCGGGCTGCGCCGCGACGAGTCTCAGACCCGGGCGAACACCCCGGTCGTCGGCTGGGACGAGAAGCGGGGCAAGGTGAAGATCTCGCCCATCGCCAAGTGGTCACAGGAAGATGTGCAAACGTACGTCACCGAGCACGGCGTCCTCACGAACCCGCTGCTGATGGACGGCTATGCCTCCGTGGGCTGCGCGCCCTGCACCCGTCGTGTGCTGGAGGGCGAGGACGCCCGCGCCGGACGCTGGGCGGGCCGCTCGAAGACCGAGTGCGGGCTGCACGGCTGACATGACGACGACCACCGGACCGACCACCACGGGACCGACAACCACCACGGGACCGGCCACCACCGGACCGGCCACCACCACCGGACCGGCCACCACCACGGGACCGGCCACCACCGGACCACCGAGATCCAGGGAGAACCACGTGACGACCGGAGCCACCGTCTGGCTCACGGGGCTGCCCAGCGCCGGCAAGACCACCATCGCCCGCGAGCTGGCCGACCGCCTGCGTGAGGAGGGCCGGCGCGTCGAGCTGCTCGACGGCGACGAGATCCGCGAGTTCCTCTCCGCGGGCCTCGGCTTCGACCGCGCGGACCGGCACACCAACGTGCAGCGCATCGGCTTCGTCGCCGAACTGCTCGCCCGCAACGGCGTCACGGCCCTGGTCCCGGTGATCGCGCCGTACGCGGACAGCCGCGACGCGGTGCGCGAGCGCCACGGGGCGAACGGCACGGCGTACGTCGAGGTGCACGTGGCCACGCCCGTCGAGGTGTGCTCGGTGCGCGACGTGAAGGGCCTGTACGCCAAGCAGGCCGCGGGCGAGCTGACGGGGCTCACCGGGGTGGACGACCCGTACGAGGAGCCCGTGAAGCCCGACCTGCGCATCGAGTCGCAGGACCAGACCGTGCAGGAGTCCGCCGCGGCGGTCCACGCGCTGCTCACCGAAAGGGGACTGGCATGACGACGACCGCCGAAGCGGCACGGGAGGGTACGGCGGGCCCGTACGCCCTCTCCCACCTCGACGCGCTCGAATCGGAGGCCGTGCACATCTTCCGCGAGGTGGCGGGCGAGTTCGAGCGGCCGGTGATCCTCTTCTCCGGCGGCAAGGACTCGATCCTGATGCTGCACCTGGCCCTGAAGGCGTTCGCCCCGGCGGCGGTGCCGTTCTCCCTGCTGCACGTGGACACCGGGCACAACTTCCCCGAGGTCCTGGAGTACCGCGACCGTACGGTGGCGAAGCACGGGCTGCGGCTGCACGTCGCCTCCGTGCAGGACTACATCGACCGCGGGGTGCTCAAGGAGCGCCCGGACGGCACCCGCAACCCCCTCCAGACGCTGCCGCTGACCGAGAAGATCCAGGCGGAGAAGTTCGACGCGGTCTTCGGCGGCGGGCGCCGCGACGAGGAGAAGGCCCGGGCCAAGGAGCGGGTGTTCTCGCTGCGCGACGAGTTCTCCCAGTGGGACCCGCGCCGCCAGCGCCCCGAGCTGTGGAACCTGTACAACGGCCGGCACGCCCCGGGCGAGCACGTCCGCGTCTTCCCGCTCTCCAACTGGACCGAGCTGGACGTGTGGCAGTACATCGCCCGCGAGGGCATCGAGCTGCCGCAGATCTACTACGCCCACGAGCGCGAGGTCTTCGCCCGCTCCGGCATGTGGCTGACGGCCGGTGACTGGGGCGGCCCGAAGGACGGCGAGACGGTCGAGAAGCGGCAGGTCCGCTACCGCACCGTCGGCGACATGTCCTGCACCGGCGCCGTCGACTCGGACGCCGACGACATCGAGAAGGTCATCGCCGAGATCGCCGTCACCCGGCTCACCGAACGCGGCGCCACCCGCGCCGACGACAAGATGTCCGAGGCCGCGATGGAAGACCGCAAGCGCGAGGGGTACTTCTAGACATGACCAGCACCACTGAACCCGTCGAGCCGCTGTCGGTCTGGCAGCTGTCGGAGACGACCCTGCTGCGGTTCGCCACCGCGGGCTCGGTCGACGACGGCAAGTCCACGCTGGTCGGCCGTCTGCTGCACGACTCCAAGTCGGTCCTCACCGACCAGCTGGAGGCCGTCGAGCGCGCCTCCGCGAGCCGCGGCCAGGACGCCCCGGACCTCGCGCTGCTCACCGACGGCCTCAGGGCCGAGCGCGAGCAGGGCATCACCATCGACGTGGCCTACCGCTACTTCGCCACCCCGCGCCGCCGGTTCATCCTGGCCGACACCCCCGGGCACGTGCAGTACACGCGGAACATGGTCACCGGCGCCTCCACGGCCGAGCTGACGGTCATCCTGGTCGACGCCCGCAACGGCGTCGTCGAGCAGACGCGCCGGCACGCCGCCATCGCCGCCCTGCTGCGCGTCCCGCACGTCGTCCTCGCCGTCAACAAGATGGACCTGGTCGACTACCAGGAGTCCGTGTTCGCGGCGATCGCCGAGGAGTTCACGGCGTACGCCACCGAGCTGGGCGTCCCCGAGGTCACCGCGATCCCCATCTCGGCCCTGGAGGGCGACAACGTGGTGGAGGCGTCGGCGGTCATGGACTGGTACGGCGGCCCGACGGTGCTCGAACACCTGGAGACCGTCCCGGTCAGCCACGACCTGGCGCACTGCCACGCCCGGCTGCCGGTGCAGTACGTGATCCGGCCGCAGACCGCCGAGCACCCCGACTACCGCGGCTACGCGGGGCAGATCGCCGCCGGCACCTTCCGGGTGGGCGACGAGGTCACCGTGCTGCCCTCGGGCCGCACCTCGAAGGTGTCCGCCATCGACGTGCTCGGCGAGCCGGTCGACGCCGCCTGGACGCCGCAGTCGGTGACGCTGCTCCTGGAGGACGACATCGACGTCTCGCGCGGCGACCTGATCGTGCCCAGCGAGGACGCCCCGGCCACCAGCCAGGACGTCGAGGCCACCGTCTGCCACGTCGCCGACGCGCCGCTCACCGTGGGCCACCGGGTGCTGATCAAGCACGGCACCCGCACCGTCAAGGCGATCGTCAAGGACATCCCGGCCCGGCTCACGCTGGACGACCTGTCCCTGCACCCGCACCCCGGGCAGCTCGTCGCCAACGACATCGGCCGCGTGAAGATCCGCACCGCCGAGCCGCTGCCCGCCGACTCCTACGCCGACTCGCGGCGCACCGGCTCGTTCATCCTGATCGACCCCGGCGACGGCACCACGCTGACCGCCGGCATGGTCGGCGAGTCCTTCGCCGCGCCGGAGCCGGTCAAGGACGCGGCCGACGACGACGGGTGGGACTTCTGAGCATGGGCTCCCCGGACTTCTACTCCACGTTCGCCAAGGAGGGCGGCCGCGTCGGCAGCGGTGCTCTCGGCAGCGGGCAGGGCGGAGTGGCGCGATGTGCGCGGTGACGTACGCGCACCGCTCGCGCGCCCTCACCCCCCACCCGCACAGCCGAAGACCTGCCGACCTCCCGGCCACGCCCTGACACCTCGGACCAACCGACAGGCGTGCGTGCCGGACCAACGAGAGGAACACCTCCCGTGCCTGCCACCAACGCCCTGCGCCGCACCCTGGCGGTCATAGCCGCCCTTCCGCTCCTGACGTTGGCCGCCTGCGGATACGGCTCCCAGGCGAAGGACGACGACACCGCCAAGGTCGCCGAGGGCGCCGAGAAGATCGACGGTCTCGACTCCGTCCGGATCGGCTACTTCGGCAACATCACCCACGCCACCCCGCTGGTCGCCAACCAGAAGGGCTTCTTCCAGAAGGCGCTGGGCGCGACCGAGGCCAAGTACGCGGTCTTCAACGCGGGCCCGTCCGAGATCGAGGCGCTGAACTCCGGCTCCATCGACATCGGCTGGATCGGCCCCTCGCCGTCGATCAACGGCTACACCAAGTCCGACGGGAAGAACCTGCGGATCATCGGCGGTTCGGCCTCGGGCGGCGTGAAGCTCGTGGTCAACCCCGACAAGATCAAGTCCCTGAAGGACGTCAAGGGCAAGCGCATCGCCACCCCGCAGCTGGGCAACACGCAGGACGTGGCGTTCCTCAACTGGATCGCCGAGCAGGGCTGGAAGGTCGACGCCCAGAGCGGCAAGGGCGACGTGACGGTCGTCCGCAGCGACAACAAGGTCACCCCGGACGCCTACAAGTCCGGCTCCCTGGACGGCGCCTGGGTGCCCGAGCCCACCGCGTCCAAGCTGGTGGCCGAGGGCGGCAAGGTGCTCCTCGACGAGTCGGCGCTGTGGCCCGACCAGAAGTTCGTGATCACGAACATCATCGTGTCGCAGAAGTTCCTCAAGGAGCACCCGAAGGCCGTGGAGGCGGTGCTCAAGGCGTCGGTCGACACCAACGCGTGGATCACGGCCCACCCGGACGAGGCGAAGTCCGCGGCCAACGCCCAGCTGGAGAAGGACTCCGGCAAGGCGCTCCCGGCGGACGTGCTGGACCCGGCCTGGGAGTCGATCAAGCTCACCGACGACCCGCTGGCCTCCACCCTCGACGCCCAGGCGGAGCACGCCGTCAAGGCCGGTCTGCTGGACGAGCCCGACCTGAACGGCATCTACGACCTCGCGCCGCTCAACAAGGTCCTCAAGGCCAAGGGCAAGCCCGCGGTCGACGACGCCGGACTCGGCGTCGAGTAAAGCCCGGATCCGACCACCCAGGAGGTGACGACCATGGCCACGACCACGACCCTCGCCAAGGCCGCCGACGGCACCGAGCCGGCCACGTACGCCGCCCGGATCGAGCACGTCTCGAAGTCCTTCGCGGGCCCCGCCGGGCAGCAGCTCGTCCTGGACGACATCACCCTCGATGTCGCACCCGGCGAGTTCGTCACCCTCCTGGGAGCCTCCGGCTGCGGCAAGTCCACGCTGCTGAACCTGGTGGCGGGCCTGGACAGGCCCAGCGCGGGCGGCATCAGCACGGACGGGCGGCCGGCCCTGATGTTCCAGGAGCACGCCCTGTTCCCGTGGCTGACCGCGGGCAAGAACATCGAACTCGCCCTCAGGCTGCGGGGCGTGCCCAAGTCCGAGCGCCGCGGCAAGGCGGAGGAGCTGCTCGAACTCGTCCGCCTGAAGGGCGCGTACGGCAAGCGGGTGCACGAGCTGTCGGGCGGTATGCGCCAGCGGGTCGCGATGGCCCGGGCGCTGGCCCAGGAGAGCAAGCTGCTGCTGATGGACGAGCCGTTCGCGGCGCTGGACGCCATCACGCGGGACGTGCTGCACGACGAGCTGACCCGCATCTGGCGCGAGACGAAGCTGTCCGTGCTGTTCGTGACGCACAACGTCCGCGAGGCCGTGCGGCTGGCCGAGCGGGTGGTGCTGCTGTCCTCCCGTCCCGGGCGCATCGCGCGCGAGTGGACGGTCGGCATCCCGCAGCCGCGCCGTATCGAGGACACCGCCGTGGCGGAGCTGTCCGTCGAGATCACCGAAGAACTGCGTGGGGAGATCCGCCGACATGGCCAGCACTGACACGACGCGTCCCGCCGGGGGCGCAGGCGCGAAGGACGGCGGCGACCTCGCCGGTCTGGAGGCGGGCCTGGACGCACTGGAGTCGGTGCAGCAGGGGCGCACGCCCTTCCGGCAGACCTTGGTGGAGAAGATCCTGCCTCCGGCCGTCGCCGTACTTCTCGTGCTCGCCGTGTGGCAGGCCCTGGTCTCCTTCGAGATCGTCGACGACCCCACCAAGCTGCCCGCACCGTCCGACGTGTGGGACGTGCTCCACCAGGCCTGGCTCCAGGGCGAACTGCTCGGCTACATCTGGACCAGCGTCTCGCGCGGTCTGCTCGGCTTCTGCTTCGCGCTGCTCATCGGCACCCCGCTGGGGCTGCTGGTGGCGCGGGTGAAGTTCGTGCGGGCGGCGATCGGCCCGATCCTGTCCGGCCTCCAGTCGCTGCCGTCGGTGGCCTGGGTGCCGCCGGCCGTGATCTGGCTGGGCCTGAACAACTCGATGATGTACGCCGTCATCCTGCTCGGCGCGGTGCCCTCCATCGCCAACGGCCTGGTGTCCGGCGTCGACCAGGTCTCCCCGATCTTCCTGCGGGCGGGGCGCACGCTGGGCGCGACGGGGCTGAAGGGCACCTGGCACATCGTGCTGCCGGCCGCGCTGCCCGGCTACGTCGCCGGCCTCAAGCAGGGCTGGGCCTTCTCCTGGCGCTCGCTGATGGCCGCCGAGATCATCGCCTCCTTCCCCGACCTGGGCGTCGGCCTCGGGCAGTTGCTGGAGAACGGCCGCAACGCCAGCGACATGGCCATGGTCTTCGAGGCCATCCTGCTCATCCTGGTCGTCGGCATCGCCATCGACCTGCTGATCTTCAGCCCGCTGGAGCGCTGGGTGCTGCGCAGCCGCGGTCTGCTGGTGAAGGGCTGAGGCACACCATGTCCGCACCGGCCCGCCCCGTCCTCCTGGTCGTCGCCCACGGCAGCCGCGATCCGCGGCACGCCCAGGCCGTGCACGCCCTGGTCCGCCGGGTGCGGGCGCTGCGTCCGGACGTGCGGGTGGAGACCGGCTTCCTGGACTTCAACGTCCCCTCCGTGCCGGGCGTCCTGGAGTCCCTGGAGGCGGAGGGCGTGCGGGAGGTGGTGGCCCTGCCGCTGCTGCTGACCCGCGCCTTCCACGCCAAGGCGGACATCCCCGCGGTCCTGGCGGCGGCGCCGCCGCGCCTGAGGATCCGGCAGGCCGAGGTGCTCGGCCCCTCGCCGCTGCTGCTGTCGGCGCTGGAGCGGCGCCTGTACGAGGCGGGTCTCACGCCCGCCGACAAGTCCTCGACCGGGGTCGTGCTGGCCTCGGCGGGGTCCTCCGACCCGGAGGCGATCGCAGTGATCGCTGAAATCGCGCGGGAGTGGCGGCACACCGGTTGGTGCGCCGTGCGGCCTGCGTTCGCCTCCGCATCCCTTCCGCGCACCGAGGACGCGGTACGGCAGTTGCGCGCGCTGGGCTGTGCGCGCGTCGCCGTCGCCCCGTACGTCCTGGCGCCGGGCTTCCTGCCGGACCGTATCGCGCGGGGCGCGGCCGGGGCCGACGTGCTGGCGGACGTCCTGGGTCCCGCACCGGAGGTGGCGCGGGTCCTGCTGGAGCGGTACGACGCGGCGCGGATGCCGGTGGCGCTGGCGGTCGGGGCCTGAGGCCGACGACCCGTCGGGGGCCCGTCAGGCGCCCGTCAGCTCCACGAGTTTGGTGACCGTGTTCCAGTTGCGGCTGGTGGCGATCAGCCCCTTGTTGACGCGGGGCCTGCCGAGGGCCTCGGCGAGCTTGGAGCGGCCCAGCCCGTCCGGTGCGTAGAGGTACAGGGCGCGGTCGCCGAGGCGGAACTCCTCGGGGCGGAAGGCCGGTGCGTCGATCGCCGCGAAGCGGTCCGCGTCGACGGGTGCGGAGAAGTAGGTGACGTGCAGCTGCCTGGCCTCCAGTTCGGCGGCCGGGAAGGGGCACGCCTCGACGACCGATCTCAGGTAGGGGTGGTCGCGCACGATCACGTCCACCGGGAAGCCGAACCGCTTCTCGATCGCCTCCGCCAGCTCCGCGGCCAGGGACTCCTCGTCGCCGTGGTCGGACGCGAAGACGGCCTGTCCGCTCTGCAGATGGGTGCGTACGGCGTCGTGGCCGAGGGAGGTCAGCAGCGCGCGCAGGTCGGCCATCGGGACCTTCCGGCTGCCGCCCACGTTGATCCCGCGCAGCAGCGCCGCGTACATCGTCGTCATCCGCACACCATAGAACGGCCGTCGTGCCCCGTGGGGGTGGGCACGACGGCCTGGTCCGCGCCGGGCGGACGTGCGCGCCACTCTCGCCGATGCGGTGTGCGGGGTTCAACCACTACACACGCCTGTGACTTAAACAACAACTCTTCCAAAAGGCTCCGGCGCGCCGTCGCACCCTGATCGACGCCCCTGGGATCGCCCGGTACATGTAAGGGGCCGGGATCCTCCTCAGCGGTGAGTGCGGCGGTACGGAGGGATGAGGGCGGCGCCGCCGCACGTCACCGGAGAGCACGACGCGGCGTCCTTACGCGGGCCATACCTTCGAAACGCAAGGTGGCGGCAGGGGGCCGGCACCGCTCATGAGGGGGCAGGCCGGTCATGCGGAACCGAGAGACACGGGTGCGGGGCATAGCCGCCCGGGCGGGCGGCTGGAGTGCCCGGCACCGCTGGGCCGCCGTCGGGATCTGGGTGCTGTTCGTCGTCCTGGCGATGGGGCTCGGTTCGGCAGCCGGCCGGGTCGACGTCAAGGACAGCGACCAGATGGGCGGCGAGACGCACACCGCCGCCCGGATCGTCGAGGAGGCGGGGATCGACGAACCGGCCAGTGAGTCGGTCCTGGTCCAGGCGAAGTCGGGTGATCTGAAGGCCGCGGACGCCGAGTTCCGGGCCGCGGTCGACGCGGTCGTCGCGGCGGTGGAGGAGACCGGGAAGGTCACGGGCGTCACCTCGCCGTACGACGCCAAGACGATCTCGAAGGACGGCCGCAGCGCGCTGGTGCAGTTCGACATGCGCGGCGAGGCGGACACCGCGGGCGAGCGGGTCGAGCCGGTGCTGAAGGCGGTCGAGGGGGTGCAGAAGGAGCACGAGTCGCTGCGGATCGAGGAGATCGGCGGCGCCAGCATGATGAAGACGTTCGACGACGCGTTCGGCGACGACTTCAAGAAGGCCGAGTACTCGGCGGTGCCGGTGGCGCTCGGCATCCTGCTCGTCGCGTTCGGCGCACTGGTGGCGGCGCTGGTCCCGGTGGCGCTGGCGATCACCGCGATCGTCGCGACGATGGGCCTGATGGGCCTGGTCAGCCACGTCCAGCCGATGAGCGAGACCGCCAACTCCGTGATGCTGCTGGTCGGTCTGGCCGTCGGCGTCGACTACTGCCTGTTCTACCTGCGCCGCGAGCGCGAGGAGCGCGCCGCCGGACGGGACGCGCAGACGGCCCTGCGGATCGCCGCCGCCACCAGTGGCCGGGCGATCGTCGTCTCCGGCGTCACGGTGTGCGTGGCGATGGCGGGCATGCTGTTCACCGGCATCGCCGAGTTCGAGGCGATGGGCCTGGCCTCGCTGATGGTGGTCGCGGTCGCCATGGTCGGCTCGGTGACGGTGCTGCCGGCGCTGCTGTCCCTGCTGGGCGAGCGGGTGGAGAAGGGCCGCGTGCCGTTCCTGCGCCGCCGCCGGCCGAGCGGCTCCGCGAGTGAGGGCAGCCGGTTCTGGACGGCCGTGCTCAAGCGCGTACTGGCCAAGCCGCTGCTCGCCGCCGTGGTCGCCGTCGGCGCGCTGCTGGCCGTCGCCGCGCCCGCCCTGGGCATGAAGACGCAGAACCTCACGCTGGACCAGGAGTTCGGCGACTCGCTGCCCATCGTGCAGACGTACAACCGGGTCAACGAGGCCTTCCCCGGCGGGTCCGACCCGGCCGAGGTGGTGGTGAAGGCCGACGACATCAACGCGCCCGAGGTGCGGGCCGCGCTCGCCGACTTCCGGGAACGGGCGATCGGTTCGGGGGCCTCGCGCGGTCCGGTGGACATCACGGTGCACGACCAGCAGAACGTCGCGCTGGTGTACGTCCCGCTGGTGGGCGGCTCCGACCAGGACAAGGCGGGCGAGAGCCTGGACAAGCTGCGCGACGACGTGCGGCCCGCGACGCTGGGCAAGGTCGACGGCGTCGAGGCGCCGATCACCGGTCAGGTGGCCGGCAACAAGGACTTCAACGACCAGCTCGTCGGATCGGTCCTGCCGGTCTTCGCCTTCGTCGTGGTCTTTGCCTTCCTGCTGATGCTGCTGTCCTTCCGCTCGCTGACGGTCGCGCTCACCTCGATCGTGCTCAACCTGCTGTCGGTGGGCGCGGCGTACGGCATCCTGGTCGCCGTCTTCCAGCACGGCTGGGGCGCCTCGCTGGTGGGCGCGGAGGGCGTGGGCGCCATCATCACGTGGCTGCCGCTGTTCCTCTTCGTGATCCTGTTCGGCCTGTCGATGGACTACCACGTGTTCGTGGTCTCCCGGATCCGTGAGGCGCGGCTGCGCGGGCGCTCCACCCGGGACGCGATCCAGCACGGCGTGGTCACCACGGCGGGGGTCGTCACCAGCGCCGCCGTCATCATGGTCGCGGTGTTCGCCATCTTCGGCACGCTGTCCATGCAGTCGATGAAGCAGATGGGCGTGGGCCTGGCGGCGGCGGTACTGATCGACGCGACGATCATCCGCGGTGTCCTGCTGCCGGCCGTGATGTCGCTGCTCGGCGAGCGCAACTGGTACCTGCCGAAGTGGCTGCACCGGCTGCCGGACCTGACCCACGACGAGTCGCCCGAGGCGATCGCGTCGCCGGAGCGGGACGGCGAGCGCGGGGAGCGCGGGGAGCGGGGAGAGCCGGTCGGCGTCTGACCGACACGCTCCACGGGCGAGGGGCTCGTCGGTTCCGGGG